>CACGLE010000028.1 GCA_902573725.1 uncultured SAR116 cluster alpha proteobacterium | reverse complement strand
CTTATCAACATCAATCTTTGAAGAGTCCAAACGTTCTTGAAGTTTCATTTCGCGGAAGATTTGTTCTGCTTCAACTCCACTATTTGCTTCAACTTCAATTTGTCCATGGACGATGTCTGTCCAATCAAATTTATATTTACTCATTCATTTTTCTTTCTACTTTTTATATATTTTCTTTGTGAAGATGTTGCACACTTCAATAATCACCTTTCGACCCACAGGAAGGGTAAATAGAGTTAAAGTAACTACTCCAACTACAACACCTACGAACTCATCAATGAAATACCCCATAAGAACTGCTGGAATGAAAGCAATAAAAAACATGAATATGTTGATCGTTGCTAACAAACCTCCGATTAGGAGCAAATCTTCTAAAAATCCAAAAAATTTGCTGATTCTAATAAACACCCTCTTAAGGGTCTCTCGTTTGCAGTAGAACCAGTAACCAATCCAAATAACACTCATGGTTAGCATTGTTTTCACCACAACACTCAGTGAAGTTTGAAAGAAAGGATACCAATCAGAGTATAATGAAATCTCCTCCAAAGATTTCATCAGACTATTGTTATCTGCATAAACCGCACTACGAACTAACACCAGAGACATTAGAAGCAGAGGTATAATGAATAGAGTTCTCATACTCAGACTGTAATCTGATTTTGATATTTCAGTAAAGTGAAATGCAGAAAACGAATGTCAGTTTTGGGTGGGGTGTTTTAGTTCAACAACCTTTGTAGTTCTTTTTTACACACTCTCTAGAAAGTCGTTGTGCTTCTGAAATATCTGATGTTGTCATTTTCTCTTCAACTATTTTTTTGTTTGCTTTTGCATTATTATCTCCAGTCGAAGCAACAATATTCCACCACATATAAGCATACACATTGTCTTGAGGAATACCTTCACCTAAAGCATACATTAATCCAAGATTATACTGTGCGTTTACTTCTCCTTGTTCAGCAGCAAGTTGATACCATCGAACTGCTTCTCTATAATCTTGGGGAACACCCCATCCATTATCGTACAACAATCCTAGATTAACTTGTGCTTTTGCATATCCTTGTTTAGCAGAAAGTTGAAACCATCGCACTGCTTCTTCATAATCTTGGAGAACTCCATCACCTTTTTTGTACAACAATCCTAGATTATACTGTGCTAATGCATCCCCTTCTTTAGCGAGTGGTTTCCATTCTTTAAATGCCGTCGCGAAGTCTCCATTTTGAGCAGCGGTAGTACCTTTATTAAGGTCTGCTGAATAGGATGGTACTCCCAAAAAAAGAGAGAAGAGTAAAACTGGAATGATGATTAAAGTTTTCATACTAAAAATTTAACTAAAATATATGTGGAAGGTAAAGAGACAGTTTATAGATTTCGCATTGTCTCAAAAAAGTTATCAGAAATTATCTATAAGTTTCTTTAACTCATCTATATGAGGATCAATCGCCTTTTCCAAAAGGTTCATATTCAATACCATATTGTCTATCATTTCTCCCCACTTGTTAGTATCTAAAATATTACCCTCTAAATCTATTCTTAGGCGTCGATATCTTACACTTTCCTTTCGTTCCCAAAATATTTGGTTTCCAAATTTTTGTTCTATGAATTCTTTTTTTGTTTCTAGAAAATCAAAAATCTTTTCATTTTGTAGAATGGTATTTTTGCCTCTATCTATATAGAGTTCAACTCGGCAGAATGAGTTACCTACGGCAAAGACAAATCCTATACCTCTAGCACCAGAACTCGCGCTGATCCAAGGTGCATTTGACCCAGAAACATTTTGAAAAAGATTACAATCTGAAACTGACATTGCATGTAAAAGTTCGTTCCAAAATTGTCTTTGGAGATTTCTTTTTTCTGTTTGGTTGTTTTGGATTCCAGTATCCTCTTTTTGTTTTTTTGCCATGGAAATCATATATTCTTCAGCATCTTTAGTCGGTATAATCTGTTCAAAATTCAGATAGACATTTTCATCTTCAGAAAATGAACTAACCTTCAAACATTGCATCCGAATATTAAAATTAAGTAACCATAAAACGGTCGAGGTAACCTCTTTCCTGAAATGAGCAGCAATTAAAAAAATTCTTTGTCCTATACCACTATTGATTTCGATATCATCAAATTCAGAACCATCAAAAAACTCTGACAATTTATCTTCAGACTTTGTATTTGGTTCAGTTGTATTGAGATATGATTGATATATTTGTTTTATGTCTTCTTTGGATAAAGTTGAGCAGTAAGAGGCGTATTTCAGTGCTTGCCAAGTAACATCTCTGCCTGTGTCATCCAATTTATTTTCTATTATTACAAGGTTACCCTTCTTATCCAGAGCAAGAAGATCTAACCTTTCTTTAGTATCTGAAAAACCAGCAAATTCCTTTTGAATAATCAAAAGTTCTTCGCCCAAAGCGGATGGATAATTAGCAATCCACTCTTGTAAGTTTTCTCTTTCTTTAAATCCAAGAGAAGAGAAACTTTCGGTTTGAATTTTTTCCATTCGATTTGTTTTGCGATTAACTTTAAACATAAATTTATTTTTTTATCACTCTGAATTACTCAAATCATTTAATTGAAATAAAATCATAACTTTTGATTAAACTCAAATTAACAATGCAAATGCTTTATTCAAAACTCTTTATACTTCCTAAATACATTGGTTGGGTTCAAGTGAGTATATCGTAACAACTGCCGCACATCTTTATGTCCAGATATGAGTGCGACCTCTGGAACTGACATTCCCATCTCAAAGAACCTTGAAACCGCCTCATGCCTCAGATCATGAAATCGTAAATCCTTTATATCTGCTTTTGCGCGTGCTCTGCCCCATGCAAGACGTAAACAGTTCGCAGTAATGGGAAATACTTTCTCATGACTCTGAGGCACCTCCTTAAGGAGTCTCACACACCTTTTAGTGAGAGGTACTTTTCTATCCTCACCATTTTTAGTGTCAAAAAGAAAAGCAAATCCATTTCTAAAATTAATATCACGCCATGCAAGTTTTAATATTTCAGAACGACGCATTCCCGTCTCGATAGCGAATTCAATAATAAAGGCGATATAGATATTTTTCTGAGAGCACGCGGCGGAGAGGAGGCGTTCTTTTTCATGTGTTTCAAGACGCCTAGTACGTGTTTTTGAAACTCGAGTGAATTCGATATCCTTAATAGGGTTGTAAGGTATTCCATATCCCCATCTTTTAGAAGCGGTATCCAATACTCTTTTCATTAAGGATAGTTCTGAACCGACCGTACTTGCTTCCACAATATTCATCCGATCATCTCGATACTGAATAAAATGCTGTTTAGTTAAATATTTGATGTTTAACTCTCCAATCCAACTTTGAGCGATAGACTTTAATCTATAAGTTTCTGGTATTCTCCCTTTATGCTGAGGAGTAACCTCATCAGCATACTTCATAAAAAGTTCTTTTAATAATACCTTGTTATCAATTGAAGCATTAGGAATTGAAGAAGATGCCAGTTTTTGCTCAAGTTCGGATATCCAATTATTTGCATCTGTTTTGGACTTAAATGATTTAGTAAAACTTCTCCAACCTGAGACTCTTACTTGAGCATTCCAAGTTTTACCTCTTTTACGTACACTACCCATCGACTTGACCTTTTACTGTGTCAAATCTGTGTCAAAAACTGCATTTTACATAAACCAACCTATTACCCTAAACGATAACAGACTGAATCAATTGAGGAAAATTGGCGCACCCGAGAGGATTCGAACCTCCGACCTCTGCCTTCGGAGGGCAGCGCTCTATCCAGCTGAGCTACGGATGCCTATTTTTAAAAATATTATGATTATTTTTTCAAATGTTAATAGCAAATTTTTATTACAAAAGTTTATTATCAAAATCCAGAGAGC
Source organism: uncultured SAR116 cluster alpha proteobacterium (assembly GCA_902573725.1). Taxonomy (GTDB): domain Bacteria; phylum Pseudomonadota; class Alphaproteobacteria; order Puniceispirillales; family Puniceispirillaceae; genus UBA5951. The sequence goes on along the minus strand of CACGLE010000028.1, from coordinate 10,670 downwards.
GTAAAACTTTTTGATCAGCTGGTGAGGTCAATAAAAATATCTTCTAGATCAGGTTGATAGGTGCTTACGTCTATTATTTGAATTCCAGCGTTACCAATTTTTTTTAAGATTTCTCCAGAGCTACACTTTTCTGGATTAAATCTAATAGTAAATCCATTAGATGTGATAATGGGGTTTAGATCCTTTATACCATTCGGTAAAGGTTGTTTTAGCTGGTTTTCTGGAATCGTTACGTTTAGATCTTTCCTCCCAGCAGATCTAAGGAGGTCAGCTTTAGTTTTGCTAACCATTACCTCCCCTTGATTTAAAATTGCAACATGGTCACAAAGCTGTTCAGCCTCCTCTAAATAATGAGTGGTCAAGACGATCGTGACCCCTGAACCATTTAGACTGCGGACACTATCCCAGAGTTTTTGTCGCAAAGCCACATCTACTCCAGCAGTTGGTTCATCTAATATCAGTATTGGTGGAGAATGGACCATCGCTTTAGCTACAAGCATTCTTCGTCGCATCCCACCAGAAAGTGTGCGAGCATAGGCATGGCTTTGTTCAGTAAGTCCAACCATTTCGAGAATTTCTTTTGTTTGTCGTTCATGATGCGGAATATTATACATTCCAGCAGTAAATTCGAGAGACTCATGAGGAGTCAGAAATACATCAATATTTAGTTCCTGAGGTACAATTCCAATATTAGCTCTGCACTGGCGGGGGTTCTTGTCCAAATCCTCGCCCCAAACTGTGACACGTCCAGATGATTTTATAACTGTTCCAGCTAGAATATTTATCAATGTGGACTTGCCTGCGCCATTTGGCCCTAATAGTCCAAAAATACATCCAGCTGGGATTTCAAGATTTACATCATTTAAGGCATTTTTTGGATTTGATTGTCCTTGAGCCTTATAAGTTTTTGATAACTTATCTAGCCGAATCGCTATGTTGTCATTTGGACTATTTAGAAATTTTTTTGGGTGGGATATCATGTCAAAAGTATCATAACATAACAGTAATTTTTGACTAGTTTTAAATGTTTATCTACCCAGTGTTTAATTAGAAAAATAGTGCATACTTTTATCGTCAAACAAAATTGTTCAATAATTTTTAAAAAATCAATCTAAATAACTCATGTTTCTTTGATATTTTTGATAAAATGATTATTGTTAAGTGAATATGCACTAGGAAATATAAAAAAAGTTTTTTTTCAAAAAAGTATAATTTTTTAAATTGAAAAATAGGAAAAGTCTGATGTTGAAACCAGAAAAAAAAATAGGAAACCAAGGTTATAATCAGAGGACTAAGCGCGTTTCCTGTAATGGGGGTGGCGGTGCGTTGGGGCATCCCCAAATTTGGTTAACCTTCGGAAAAGATGGTACAGTTGTTTGTCCTTATTGCTCAAAAAAATTTGAAGCCTAACTAAAAGAATGACGAATTTACAGCAATCTAATAGGCTTATTCTAGTAGATGGTTCTGGATATATTTTCAGGGCCTATTACGCCTTGCCACCAATGTATCGTGACGATGGCACTCCGGTAAATGCAGTGTTTGGATTTACCAAAATGCTCTTGAAACTCGTAAATGATTTAAAGCCAGAATATATAGCGGTCATCTTTGACGCGGGTAGAAAAACATTCAGAAATGACATTTATGCCGATTATAAGGCAAATCGCAGCGAGCCTCCAGCGGAGTTAATCCCGCAGTTTGATTTAGTAAGGCAAGCAACCAAAGCACTAAATTTGCCGCTATGCGAGATATCGGGATATGAAGCAGATGACGTTATAGCCACATTTGCTCAGGAAGCGTGCAATCAAGGCCAGGATTGTTTAATTGTCTCCTCTGATAAAGATTTGATGCAACTTGTAAATGAGCATGTCAAATTACTTGATCCAATTAAAAATATTATAATTGGAGATGAAGAAGTTCAGCAAAAATTTGGGGTTTTGCCCAACAGGGTTGTGGACGTTCAAGCTTTGGCAGGTGATAGTTCTGATAACGTGCCTGGAGTCCCTGGTATTGGGATAAAAACAGCAGCCGAACTCATTAATCAGTATGGAAATCTTGAGCAGCTTTTGGCAAATGCCAACAATATAAAACAACCTAAGAGACGAGAGACCCTGGTGCAATTTGCTGATCAAGCACGAATCTCACAACAATTAGTCCAACTTCGAACAGATGTACCAGTGGACATGCAGACTAGTGAACTAGTTCACCAATCAATAGATAATGTCAAATTACATTCATTTCTTTTGCAGCAGCAATTCAAGAGTCTGTCTACATCAATTGGCTTTCAAGAACAATCATTAGACAAGCCTTTAGATGAGTCAAAAGAAGAAGAAAGCATGAGCCTAGATACATTTCGAACAGATACAAGAGCTGAGATATTTTCAATTGAGCCTGAGATTACAAAAGTTGAACAAGTATCATATCAACTAATTACGGAATATAAAGAGCTTGAGCGTTGGTGTTCAATTGCAGAGGATCGAGGTGTGGTTGCCATTGACACTGAAACAACTTCAATTAACGCAGCATTAGCAGATTTGGTGGGTGTTTCCTTAGCTATCTCTCCTGGAAAGGCATGCTATATACCGCTTCGACATACCCCGGAGAACCAAGGCGCTAAGCAGGCTGGTCTTGATTTTACGGAAACGTCAAAAAATCAAGAGAAAGTTTATCAACAAATTAATTTTAATAAGGCAATGAACCGATTAAAGCAGTTACTTGAGGATAGAACTGTTTTAAAAGTAGGTCATAATTTGAAATATGACTCGCATATATTAAAGCAAAAGAGAAACGGAAATATTAATATTTTTCCTCTAGATGACACCATGTGCTTATCTTACGTATTAGATGCAGGCAGAATAGAGCGTCATGGCTTGGATTACCTTTCAGCTAAATGGCTATCACATCAAACAATTAAATATGAAGATGTTTGCGGTAAAGGCTCAAAACAAGTTTCATTTGATCGGATCTCCCCTTCTGATGCTTGTAATTATGCAGCCGAGGATGCAGATATTACGTTTAGACTGTGGATGATTTTAAAACCAAGACTTGCAAATGAGAAAATGACAGTAGTTTATAATCGGCTCGAGCGTCCATTAATTCAAGTTTTATGTGAAATGGAGCAGCATGGAATTGTTGTAGATGCGAGCATTCTCAGACGATTATCAAATGATTTTGCAAGCAAAATTGTGTTATTGGAGAGAGAAATTTATAATCTTGCCGAACAAGAATTCAACATTGCTTCACCCAAGCAGCTTGGAGAGATATTATTTGAGAAACTTAAATTAGAAGGGGGTAAAAAATCCAAAACTGGTGCATGGTCTACAAGCGCCGATATTTTAGAGGAATTGGCCTCGAGGGATATAATCATTGCGCAAAAAGTTTTGGATTTCAGACAGGTGGCAAAATTAAAGTCAACTTATACTGATGCCTTACAGGAGAGTATAAACTCTCGCACCGGCAGAGTTCATACTTCATATTCAATGGTAGGTGCATTAACTGGTCGCTTGTCATCTTCCGATCCCAACTTACAAAACATCCCAATAAGAACAACAGAAGGAAGGTCTATTAGAACAGCTTTTATAGCAGAAGCTGGTTCAAAAATTATTTCTGCAGATTATTCTCAAATAGAGTTAAGATTGGTAGCACATGTCGCAAAAGAGAAGAGTATGCTGGAGGCTTTTAGGAATGGCATTGATATACATGCCCAGACTGCGGCAGAGGTATTTGAAGTGCCAATAAATAAATTAGACGGGGAAACAAGAAGGCGTGCAAAGGCCATAAATTTTGGCATCATATATGGTATATCTGGATTTGGTCTTGCTAGACAACTTGGTATATCCCAAGGCGAGGCAAGAGATTATATAAAAGCATACTTCACACGTTTTCCGGGTATACGTGATTACATGGAGCAAATGAAACAGCTTGCGCAAGAAAAAGGTTTCGTAGAAACCTTGTTTGGAAGACGTGTTTACATTTCCAATATAAAATCTTCAAATGCCGCTATTAGGGGTTTTGCAGAACGCCAAGCAATAAACGCTCCGATTCAAGGAAGTGCTGCTGATATGATTAAAAGGGCCATGATTAAAATGCCCAACACGATAAGTAAGTTAAATTTGAAAACAAAAATGCTTTTGCAAGTTCATGATGAATTGATATTTGAGACACCTGAGGATGAAGTTCCAATAGCTTTCGAAGCCATAAAATCTACAATGGAAAAAGCTCATGAACCAATCGTATCTTTAGATGTTCCAATTATTGTTGAAGGTGGTGTTGCTGATAGCTGGGCAAAAGCACATTGATGAAATGTTAGGAACAGAAAAACAGAAATTTGTCTCATATTTTTGTTTGGCGCCTTAATGTTGCCTTCTGGGTGCCTCGTTTTAGTTATCTTTAAGTTTTCTATTATGTTGATGTAAAAAAAATTTAGTGTTTTCATATTTATTCAATGAGAAAGGGGGTTTCAATGGCCAATAGGATCGCTCTTGTGGATGATGACCAAAATATCATTGCATCTGTTTCTGTTATGCTTGAGCAAGAGGGTTATGAGGTAGATTGCTATTTCGATGGAGAACAGGCGCTTTTTGGAATTTTGAAACGGCCAGTTGATATGGGTATTTTGGATATAAAGATGCCACGTATGGATGGGGTGGAATTGTTACAAAAGCTTCGGCAAAAAACTGATATGCCTGTTATTTTTCTTACAAGTAAAGATGACGAGTTAGATGAGGCGTTAGGATTGAGTGTTGGTGCTGATGACTATATTACTAAACCATTTTCACAAAGATTATTGCTTGCTAGAATAAAAGCTGTACTGAGACGCGGTAGATTGCAAGAAGACAATCAATCCAGAACAGAAGAGATTATAACACATGGAGATTTGATTTTAGATCCTGACAGGCATTTATGTAAATGGAAGGAACAAGTTGTCAAATTAACAGTAACAGAGTTTTTGATGATAAAAGCGCTCATTCTTCGTCCTGGGCATGTAAAAAGCAGAGATCAGTTGATGGATGCAGCGTATGGAGAGTCAGTTTTTTTAGATGATAGGACAATTGATAGTCATATAAAAAGACTTCGCAGAAAGTTTCGCGTTATTGATCCTGAGTTTGACCAGATTGAGACGTTATACGGAATTGGATATCGTTACGGAAATGATTAACTACTCTTTTTTAAAATTTTTTCTGTTAGTAAGTAACCTATTCAGAATATGGTGGTTAATTTTCATGGTACTCAGATGATATGACTAATCGTCGGATCAGCCCTCTATCTATTCGAATATTGCTAATAATGCTTTTGCCATTAATCCTTTTTTTTATTGGTATATTGGCAGTTGACAGATACCGAATTGTTTTAATAGATGCTGAGTTGAATGCGTTAAAACGGCAAGGAGAAACTCTTGCTCGCTCTCTCGCTCTTGCAAATGCAGATAGCACAAATAAAATTAACAGTCTTGATTTTTCAGAGAGAGGTCTTGCTAAACCCGCCCTGCGCCATATCCTTCCATTGGTTGGCTATGGAACTTCTTTGAGAGCACGAATATATCAACCATCTGGCAGGATTATGGCAGATACAGCTAATAACGAGATACCAGATTCATTGGTGCAGATGTCTGTAAAATCACGAGCAACACCATTGCTCAGAATGAAACAGCAAATAATAACCTCTATTTCAAAGTTTAGTAACTTTGTAAATGGTGTTGAAGCACTCCCCATGATTCCTTCTCGCAAGCTTATTTCCATTAACCAGTTACCAGCTTTGAAAACAGCAATGATGGGTCAAAAAGTTAGTATGAGCTGGCGTACTTCCTCTGGGCAACTTGTACTTGGTGTTGCGTTGCCCATTCAAGAGGTTCGTGTTGTAAGGGGGGCGCTTTTACTCACTAAAAATGGTGCAGCTATAGAAGCGGAAATTGCAAAAGTACAATGGGAATTTTTCTTATTATTATGTGCTATCTTTACATTTACAGTCATGTTAGGTCTTTACTTATCAAGGTCAATCACGCGTCCAATAGTAAAATTAGCACTATCTGCCAGAAAAATTACCCGAGCGCATGATAAGTCAATAAAGCTGGAAAAACTCCCTAATAGAAATGATGAGATAGGAGAATTATCGAAGGCACTTCAAGAAATGACGAATGATTTACAGGAGCGAATAAGAGCCACTGCTGGGTTTGCAGCGGATGTTGCGCATGAATTAAAAAATCCATTAACGTCTCTTCGATCCGCAGCGGAGACTATTTCAAGGATCGATAATCAAACCCAGCAACAAGCGTTAATGGGCGTGATCCTTGAGGATGTAAAAAGACTGGATAGGTTGATAAATGATATATCTCAGGCAAGTAGAGTTGAGGCAGAGCTAGCTAGAACAAGGAGAGAATCTGTCAATTTTTGTGAGCTCGTGGATAATTGGGTTTCAATGATGAAAGATAGGCACTCCGACGTCGAGTTAACCTGGACACCGCCAGTAAACTCAAAATTTAAAAAATATTTTGAAGTTAGTATTCATTCAGGTAGGATAATTCAAATACTAGATAATATGCTCTTGAACGCCATTAGTTTTAATCCTCCAGACAAGAATATCGAAATAAAGCTTACATCTGCGAGTAGAAGCAAAAACATGCTTTGTTTTTCTATCCGTGATTATGGGATGGGTATTCCTGAAGCTAACCTCGATAGTATTTTTAATAGGTTTTATACTCAGCGACCAGATAATGAGGCATTTGGACATCATTCTGGCTTGGGGCTGTCAATTGCTAGACAGATAGCCGAAGCTCATAATGGCAGATTATACGCTATGAATGGCAAAGAGAATGGTGCTATTTTCACTCTTGAACTACCGCTCACAAGCACAGGGCAACCTTGACAGGGTCTTATTTGTGTCTAACTTCATTAGATGGGACAATCTCAGATTGATGGTGAATTCTGCACATGATTTGGAGACTTTAATCAATGGTAGCTAATGTGAATTATAAACGAGATGTCACAAACGTGCGAATAATTTTGGTAATAGGACCATCCGGAGCAGGTAAATCTACTGCACTAAATGCACTCGAGGATGCTGGGTTTTCAGCAGTGGATAATTTACCATTGTCAATGATAGACCAATATATTGCGTTAGAGGTGGAAACGGCAAAACGACGAATTGTTCTTGCAGTTGATAAGCGAACAACTGGCTTTGAGAAAAAAGTAGTTGAAGGACTAATCAAGAATTTAAAGATAAAATTTAGAGAGGAATGTCAGATTGTATATATTCATGCAAACCCTTCTGAGATAATCAAAAGATATCAGTCAACAAGAAGACATCATCCTTTAGTAGAATCGGGTAATTTAAATGTAGCTATTGATTGTGATTTTTCAGCAATGAAAGGTCTAGATGAATTAGCTGATATTGTATTGGACTCAACGGGCTCGGACCCCTCGGCTTTTAGAACTATGTTGCTCTCTCGACTAGGGCTTCCTGCACTTAACCCAGTGCCTTTATCTATCATGAGTTTTTCGTTCAGAAAAGGAATCCCAGAAACAGCTGAATATGTTTTTGATACAAGGTTTCTTGCTAATCCTCACTGGAAAGAGGGATTACGAAATCTCACAGGAATAGAACTCGAAGTGCAGCGTTTTATTAAAAATGATGAGGGGTTTGAACCTTTCATGCAGAATGTTACACAAATTATAGAATTAGTTTTGCCAACCATGCAAAAAACAGGAAGACCTCAATTAGGTATTGCTTTTGGATGTACTGGTGGACGTCATAGGTCTGTCAGTTCTGCTGAATATATAGCTTCTTGGGCTGCAAAGAAAAAAATCAAGCATGTTCTCGAACATCTTGGATTATAACGTTTTAAAAATATTTTCTTGTTCTCTGAGGAATAAATCTTATTTGTAGACCTACAAGGAAATCTAATTTCAATTCAAGATGCATAAAAAAGTATCGTTTAGTGAAGAAGTTTGATAATACACCGTGAAAACAAATCAGATGGAATTTTAATCATGAATGACTATATCGTTGCTGACATCAATTTAGCAGAATGGGGCCGAAAGGAACTATCAATAGGTGAGAGTGAAATGCCAGGCTTGATGGCGTTGAGAGAAGAGTTTGGACGCTCACGGCCTCTGGAAGGTGCGCATATTGCGGGATGTCTCCATATGACTGTGCAAACAGCCGTATTAATAGAAACCTTAACAGCGCTTGGTGCGGATGTGCGCTGGTCATCTTGTAATATATATTCAACTCAAGACCATGCTGCTGCGGCGATAGCAAAAACGGGTGTTCCTGTATTTGCAAAAAAAGGGGAGACGTTAGAGGAATATTGGGCCTATGTAGATAAAATTTTCGATTGGCCTGGCAATGGAGTTGCCAATATGATTTTGGATGATGGCGGTGATGCAACTATGTATGTATTGCTTGGCGCTAATTTAGAGGCAGGAGAAAATATTCTCGAAAATCCTGCTTCTGAAGAAGAAATTTATTTGAAAAAACAGATCTTAAAAAGACAAAGTGCTAGTCCTGGTTGGTTTACTCGTCAGCGTGATGCCATAAAGGGTGTTTCCGAAGAAACGACTACTGGAGTGCTTCGTCTTTACCAACTAGGAGAACAGGGAAAATTGCCGTTCCCCGCTATAAATGTGAATGATTCTGTAACAAAATCAAAATTTGATAATCTGTATGGGGTCAGAGAATCCCTTGTAGATGGAATAAGGCGTGCAACAGATGTAATGCTTGCTGGAAAAGTTGCTGTGGTATGCGGCTTCGGTGATGTTGGTAAGGGCTCAGCAGCCTCTCTTCGTCAAGGTGGTGCAAGAGTAGTAGTAACTGAAATTGATCCTATCTGTGCATTGCAAGCAGCGATGGAGGGATACGAAGTTGTAACACTTGAAGATGTTGCTCCTAAGGCAGATATTTTCGTGACAGCAACTGGTAATAAGGACGTTATTACCCTCGATCATATGAGAGATATGAAAGATAGGGCGATCGTTTGTAATATAGGGCACTTTGATAATGAAATTCAGGTGTCTTCTCTTTCAAATTACGTATGGAATGAAATAAAGCCACAGGTAGACGAAATAGAATTTCCAGACGGTAAGAGAATGATTCTTCTTGCTAAAGGCCGACTTGTTAATCTTGGATGTGCAACGGGACACCCTTCATTTGTTATGTCTGCATCATTCACAAATCAGGTATTAGCTCAAATTGAGTTATGGCAGGATAGTGAAAAATATGAAAATAAAGTCTACACTTTACCAAGACACCTAGATGAAAAGGTAGCAGCGCTTCACCTTGATAAAATTGGTGCAAAACTTACTCAGCTCAGAGAGGAACAAGCGAATTATATTGGTGTAAAAAAGCAAGGGCCATTTAAATCAGAGGAATATAGGTACTAAATCAAGGCGTCGGTATGAAATGGAATTGTGTCCCACTTGATGAGGAAGCCCTTGTTGATTTAGGACGGAAACTGTCTTCATATGTAAAAGCAGGAGTTGTATTCAGTCTCTCAGGAAAGCTGGGCTCTGGAAAAACCACCCTCGCACGCGCCATTATCAGGAACGCTTGCAACGGTGTTGGAGATATTCCGAGTCCAACTTTTAACCTTGTGCAAAGCTATGAGGTGGTTACTGGTTTTGAAATATGGCATTTTGATCTCTACCGATTAAATAGTATAGAAGAGGCATTAATGCTTGGCCTCGAAGAAGCGCTAATAGAACATTGTTGCATCATAGAATGGCCAAATCTAATAGAGCAAATAATTCCTTCTCATAGCATCCATATTCAGCTGGATTTTCGAGATAGAAAAAGAAGCAGCCTGTCTAATCAGCGTATAATTACCATTATGACCTCTAATCCAATAATGGCTTCTTTTGACGGGCTGTAAGAATAATTTAACACGCTGATAAAAAATACTGCCATTAAATCTTATCTGATCTATTATCAAATTGATGATAAAATCTAGATTTTACACTATCCCAGCTTCTCAGGCTTTTGCTGATAATCTTGTTACTGGAATTATGGATAAATTTCCAGAGAAAGAGCAACTTGCTAGGATGGAGCTATATCTGCCGAGCAGAAGAGCTATTTCTTCCATCAAGGAAGCATTTTTCAAGCATCAGAAAAATGGCCCTATATTACTACCAAAAATATTTGCAGTAGGTGAGCCAGATGAAGAGGTAGCTTTAAACCTTGCTATTGAGGGTCTAGAGTTAGACGAGGCAATTAATGTGTTTGAAAGGCAATGCCTTATTGCTTCGCAAATACAGCATTTTCCAATTGGTGGGCGGCGAATGGCACCTGCGTCTGCGCTGAAATTAGCATCAAGTTTGTGCATGCTCATCGACCAGATGCAGCGTGCGGGTACCCCATTGTCAGCTATAAAAGATGTTCTGCCAGATGAATTATCAACTTATTGGCAGGAAATTTTAAAATTTCTAACCATATTATTTGAATATTGGCCCTCTATACTTGCTGAACGTGGGCAAATAGATCCGGTGGCGCGTCAACAGCAATTACTTCAAGCTCAGTTAGATTTCTGGATTAGTCATCCACCAAACGCGCCGATAATCTTAGCAGGCTCAACAGGCACTCTTCCTATGACAAGATCATTTATGAGGGTAATTTCGCAATTACCCATGGGAGCGGTAATTTTTCCTGGTATTGATCTGGATATCGAAGATACCGAATGGCGT
>CACGLE010000027.1 GCA_902573725.1 uncultured SAR116 cluster alpha proteobacterium | reverse complement strand
GTAGTCCAAAGCCAAGAAAATCTAGTGCGGCAAGCGAGCCAATTGCACCTGTCACGATAAAAGGAAGCATTGTTAAGGTAGCAACCATTGCATTTGGAAGGACGTGACGAAACATAATTTTTATTGGAGACACACCCAGAGCTTTTGCTGCTTGAACATATTCAAAATTTCTAGCTCTTAAAAATTCTGCACGTACGACTCCTACAAGTGCTGTCCAGCTAAATAAAGTCATTAGAAAAACAAGTAACCAAAAATCCATTCGAAAAATTGCAGCAACTATTATTATTACATATAAAGAGGGTGTTGCTCCCCAAATCTCGATTAGCCTTTGCGTAAAAAGGTCAATTCTACCTCCAAAATAACCTTGAACAGCACCCATTAATATACCGATTACAGATGACAAAACAGAGACAATTACTGCAAATAACACCGAAAGCCTAAAACCATAGATAACACGAGTAAGTACGTCTCTTGCTGTATCATCTGTACCTAATAGATGTTTGTTATCAGGAGGAGAAGGGGCTGGTACATCAAGTGTGTCCACTGTGGTATAATGATAGGGAATAAGTGGCCAAATAACGAAGCCTTTTTCGATTTTCCTATTTTTTATCATTCCATCTTTTGCATCAGTGATTAAAGTTTCTGGCGTATCCCAGCATTCCTTCAAACCACCTGTAACAATTAGACATTCGATTTCTTTGTCTGAATAAATTGCCTCTGTTTTAAGATCACCACCAAATATTTCTTCAGAATAGAAAGAAAATATAGGTATATAAAGATCACCCTGATATTTGACTAAAAGCGGTTTATCATTAGCAATAAGTTCAGCGAATAATGATAAAATAAAAAAAAATGAAAATAAAATGAGCGACCAATAGGCACGTTTGTTTTGTTTAAAGTTTTTCCAACGTAGATTATTGATATTCTGGTTTTTAGATTTTTCGATTTTCACGAAAGCCTCTTTTCAAAGTCAATTCTTGGGTCAATCCAGATGTACATTAAATCAGATATTAACCCGATTACTAAGCCCACAAGACTAAATATATATAAAGTCCCAAATACGACAGGATAGTCTCTTGCAATTGCAGCTTCAAATCCCATTCTTCCTAATCCGTCAAGGGAAAATATTGTTTCAATAATCAGTGAGCTACCAAAAAAAACCGAGACAAAAACCGCAGGAAACCCTGCAATTACGATCAGCATAGCATTCCTAAAAACATGTTTATACAATACAGCTTTTTCAGATAATCCTTTTGCTCGTGCAGTCATAACATATTGCTTGCGAATTTCATCTAAAAATGAGTTTTTTGTGAGTAGTGTTAGAGTTGCAAAAGCAGAAATCGTAGAGGCAACCACTGGAAGTGATATGTGCCAAAAATAATCAAGTATTTTCTGCCATAGTGTAAAATCTGCGAAGTCTGGAGAGGTCAAGCCTCGGAGAGGAAATATCTTAAAATAAGAACCACCTGCAAATAAAACCAATAACAAAATCGCAAATAAAAATCCTGGAATGGCATAACCTACAATTATGAGGCTTGAAGTCCAACTGTCAAAGGCAGTACCATCTTTCACGGCTTTTCTGATTCCCAGCGGAATTGAAATGATATATGCAAGTAATGTGGTCCACAAGCCCAGAGAGAGTGAAACAGGCATTTTTTCAATGATAAGTTCTGTTACACTTATCGAACGAAAATAACTCTCTCCAAAATCAAATCTTATATAGCTCCATAGCATAGATAAAAAACGTTCTAATGGGGGTTTATCAAATCCAAACCGAACCTCAAGTTCTTTTATAAAGTCTTCAGGTAATCCTTTACTACCAAGATAGCTCTCTGCTTTGCTAACATCCCTTATTTCTTCTCCACCGCCAGCAATGTTCCCAAAAACACTTGCATCACTCTCCAACCCTGCAATAATTTGTTCAATTGGACCTCCTGGTACAAATTGTACAAGCATAAAATTAACCAACATTATGCCGAACAATGTAGGAATTATAAGAAAAAGTCGTCTTAGAATGTAAGAGGTCATTTAGGATCACTCTACAGCTCTAAAAAGCGCCTTTAGCCTTGAGATTATTATAAGCAGCTTCATCAAACCACCAAAAATCTAGTGTACCCAGATCATAAGGAGGTAGTTTTTCTGGATATCTATACATATCATAATAAGCAATAGTGTGGTTTTTCTTGAACCACTGTGGTATCCAAAAAATTTCTGCTCTGAGAAGTCTGTCTAATGCACGTGTTGCATCATTTAACGTTTCACGATCAGTTGCTGCTAAAATATCTTCTATTAGTTCGTCTGCGCCTTCACTACTATAACCACTCAAATTAAATATGGAGTAATTTGCTGATTCCGAACCAAAATACTGTTTTAGAGAGGAGCCTGAGGTTAATGAAGTTCTAAAATTACCAACCAACATATCAAAATCGAAGTTTCTCTCTCGCTCAGTCATTTGTGCATTATCCACTCGAGTGTGGATAGCATCAATGCCAAGCTGTTGAAGATTTTCGATGAAAGGGTTAATTACCCGATCAAATGCCTGAGAGTCATTTAATATTTCTAATTTGAGTTTCTGCCCTGAGTCATTGCGTCTTATTCCATCATCTCCCACTTTCCATCCCGCTTCATCGAGCAACTTTGATGCTAATTGCAGGTTTTTTCGGTCAAGTTGACGTTCTGAGGATTGTGGTGCTAATTTGGCTTCCTGACTAAAAACAGCTTCTGGAAGCTTTTTTTTCTTTGGATTTAAGAAAACTAATTCTCCATCACTTGGAAGTCCGGTCGCTTTAAGATAGCTGTTTTCCCAAAAAGAGTGAATGCGTTCATATATTCCATAAAATAACGTCTTATTTGACCATTCAAAATTAAACATAAGACCAATTGCCTCACGCACACGTATGTCACCAAATTGTTCTTTTCTAAGGTTGAATATGAAAGATTGCCCTGAGGCTAATGTTCCATCTGGGGGCATATCTTTTTTTACCCAACCTTTTTCAACAGATGGAAAATCGTACGCTGTGGCCCATATTTTAGAAGATGCTTCATTTCTAAAAGTATAAGACCCAGATTTAAATCCCTCAAAGGCACTATTATAATCAGCAAAATATTCTATCCTTATTTTGTCAAAATTATGTCGTCCTTTATTAATTGGTAAATGATACCCCCAATAATCAGGGTTTCGCCGATAAATAATTTGCTGTCCTACGTCAATTGATTCCAGAACGTACGGTCCTGAACCTATTGCAGGAGTAAGAGAGGATGCCTCAAAATCTGCTCCCGATTCTAAATAGTATTTTTTTGAAAATATTGGTAATCCTCCAACCATCTGAGGCAAGTCACGCGTTGGAATATTATCTTTAAATACAAATTTAACGCGATGTGTGCTCAAAGCTTCAGCACTTTCAACTTCTTTTTCAATCACTGCTCTGAAAGAGGGGAGCCCTTTATCTCGAAGAATTTCATATGAGAATATAACATCCTCTGCTGTTAAAGGATTACCATCAGAAAATGTAGCTTCTGGACGAAGGTTGAAAATAACTTCGCTTCTGTCTTTCGGGTACTCCATTGATGAGGCAATTAAACCGTAGGATGAGTCTGGTTCGTCTGCTGTGCCCTCTAATAAAGTTTCAAAAAATATTGATGATAATCTACCGGCTCTTCCCTTAGTACTATAAGGATGCATGGAGTCAAATGAACCAAAACCCCAAATCGAAATTTCACCTCCTTTAGGTGCGTTAGGATTTACATAGTCCAAATAAGGAAAATTAGTATCATATTTTAGCTCACCAAATGTCGAAATCCCATGAGAGCGTATTATCTCCGAATAAGCTTTGCTTTGGATCAAACAAGTATGAATTAAAAATATAATTACAAAACTGAATAAAAAACGGAAGAAAGTATTAAAACCAAAATTATACATAGTTAATGTTCCTAAAAGGCATAAATATCAAAAAGGGTACTATAAATTAGAATAAAAAAAAATTAAAACACCGTTGGTCAGGAGTTTCAAGTTTCAAAAATGAATGTGTTTCTTTAATTATTAAACATTAAAAATTAAATTATTAAATTTTTTACGTACTCTTGAACTCATTAGATTGATAAATTCAACATAGAGACAAAATTCACAATATTTAAGCCCGATAAAAAGATAGAAATGTTTTTGCTGAGTTACCGTCGGTGGGGAGTAGAATTTTGTCGCTTAAGAGCAATTTTGCTCTTTGTCGAAATATTATTTCTTAATTCTATTTAAGTTTAGCTGGTGTTATTTTATGTCAAAAATTAAAGAAAATGATAACGTTGGATTTGGTATGCAAATTCGAAAATCACCTTATTTTCAGGCTACTGAAAGATGGGGTGCCACAAGTTATTCCGTCTATAATCATATGTATATTCCAAGGTCATTTGGTAACCCAGAAGAAAACTTTTGGAACCTGGTTAATGCGGCAACATTAAGTGATGTTTCAGTTCAACGACAAGTTGAAATTAAAGGGCCGGATGCAGCAGAGTTCGTCCAGCTACTAACACCACGGAATTTGTCTAACCTCAAAGTTGGTCAATGCAAATATATTCTTATTACAAATGCCGATGGTGGTATTTTAAATGACCCAGTTTTATTACGATTGGGAGAAGAGCAGTTTTGGCTGTCTTTATCTGATAGTGATATTTTACTTTGGGCACAAGGTGTTGCAATAAACTCTCAACTTGATGTTCAAATTTACGAACCAGATGTATCACCATTGCAACTTCAAGGCCCTCTATCAGGCAATATTATGGAAGCCTTATTTGGTAAGTCTATAAGAGAGCTTAAATATTATTGGTTGGAAGAATTTAGTCTTCAAGGAATACCTCTTGTAGTCTCTAGGACTGGCTGGTCTAGCGAATTAGGCTATGAAATTTATCTGTGCGATAGTAGTCGTGCTGACCAACTATGGGAGTATATAATGAAGATCGGAGAACCGCTTGGTTTAAAGCCAGGCCATACTTCGTCAATTCGTCGTATTGAAGGAGGAATGCTCTCATACCATGCAGATATGGATGCCAGTACTAATCCATTTGAACTTGGTCTAGATAGACTAGTTGATTTAAAAATGGAGGCTAATTTTATTGGCAAAAAATCATTGCAAAAAATTGCACAAACAGGGGTATCACGAAAACAAGTAGGAATAGAAATAGAAGGAAATAAGCTTTTAGGAACTAATAATGAATTTTGGCAGATTGTCCAGAATTCAGTTCATATTGGCCACGTTACCTCCGCAATTTATTCTCCGAGATTAGAAAAAAATATTGGATTAGCTATGTTGCACATAAACTATTGTGAAATTGGACTCAAGGCGGAAGTTAGTACGCCATTAGGTTTGCGGGAAATAAAGATAGTTCAAAAACCTTTTTATGATCCCCAAAAAAAACTAGCTGTTACCGGAAGTCCGACAACAATCAAAAATAATTCTGCTTGATTCATTGCTCCTTAGCATACAGTCTTTCCACGTAGAAATAATTTCGTTTCCGATTGGAGATAGATAATGGCAAATGGTCAAAAAGATTTGGTTTTAGAAGAATTAGAAAATGGAGTGATGCGCCTCATTTTAAACGATGAAAAACGTCGAAATGCGCTCTCAGAAAATATGCTTGATGCTTTGCATGAAAAAATTATGGATTCAGCAGAAAACCCAAAAATTCGTGTTGTTATAATAAGTGCTAAAGGACCAGTATTTTGTGCAGGTCATGATCTCAAAGAGATTACACAAGCGCGTGATTATAAAGATGACGGAATAATTTATTTTCAGAACCTGTTTGATAAATGTAGTGAGGTTATGAAAGGCATTGTAACAAACCCAAAACCCGTTATTGCCGAAGTTAATGGTATTGCCACTGCGGCTGGTTGTCAGCTTGTTGCAAGCTGTGACCTTGCGATTGCCTCGGATGCATCGAAGTTTGCAACGCCTGGTGTTAATATTGGACTATTTTGTTCTACTCCAATGGTTGCTTTATCAAGAAATGTCTCCAACAAACATGCTATGGAAATGCTACTCACTGGGGACATGGTTGACAGTAAAAGAGCGGAACAAATCGGGTTAGTTAATTTTTCTTGTGCAGAAAAAGTTTTGAGTGATGAGGTTAACGCACTCGCAAAAAAAATTGCTTCTAAATCTAGCTTGACCCTCTCTGTGGGAAAGAGAGCATTTTATCAACAGTCAGAAATGACGTTGGGAGACGCATATGCCTATACTGCTAAAATAATGGTCAATAATATGCTCAAAAAAGACGCAAAAGAAGGAATTTCAGCCTTTTTAACAAAAAGAAAACCGCAGTGGCAGGATAAATAGTGTATTTTTATATTTAGCATAATGAGCTTAAAAATATGGTGATTTCATGTCAAATATCTATAACCAGAATCTAGAGAAAAATTCTGCAAATTATCAACCGTTAACGCCAATAACTTTTCTCGAACGTGCTGCTAGTGTTTATCCTGAACGAGTGGCGGTTATTTATGGAAAACAAGAATATAATTATTCTGAGTTTTACAGACGGTGTAGGCAATTAGCCTCATTCCTCTCAAAAAAAGGGGTAGGCTTTGGAGATACAGTTTCTGTGCTTCTTGCAAACACGCCAAGCATGTTGGAGGTCCATTATGCGGTGCCTATGTGTGGAGGTGTGTTGCACTGTATCAATACTCGCCTTGATGCTACTTCTATTGCCTTTCAATTAGATCATGCAGAATGTAATATACTTATCGCTGACACTGCCTTCTCATCTTTAATATCAGAGACGTTTTCTAAAATTACTTCTAAACCGCTTGTGATTGACTATGTTGACAACGAACTTCAATTTATTGGTAGCAAATTTGGGTCTTATGATTATGAAGAGGCTTTGAATAGTGGAGACCCAGATTTTAATTGGCTAATGCCAAGTGATGAATGGGATGCAATCACGGTAAATTATACTTCTGGTACTACAGGAGATCCAAAGGGTGTTGTTTATCATCATCGAGGAGCATATTTACTGGCACAAGGAAATATCGTTACAGCTTCAATAAATAAGCATGCAGTTTATTTATGGACCCTTCCAATGTTTCATTGCAATGGCTGGTGTTTCCCATGGAGTATTTCAGTTATTACAGGAACCCACATTTGTCTAAGGGAAGTGCGCGCAGATTCAATCTGGAAGGCAATAAAATATTATAAGGTCACACATCTTTGTGGCGCACCTGTTGTTATGTCCACTATCTTAAATGCCAAGCAAGAATTAAAGCAAGCCCATGATCAAAAAGTTGAATTTTTTACGGCAGCAGCACCACCCCCTGAAAAAGTATTAAATGATATGGCAGATGCTGGGTTTAATGTTACTCACCTTTATGGACTTACTGAAGTTTATGGACCAGCTGTAATAAATGATTGGCACATTGAATGGTCAGATTTAACGGCGTCAAACCGAGCATCCGTAAAGGCGCGTCAGGGTGTGCGATATCATGCGCTTGAGGGTCTCGAGGTGTTTGATTCGCATCAGATGAAGCCAGTTCCCCGAGATGGGAAAACTCTCGGTGAAGTAATGTTTAAAGGAAATATTGTAATGAAGGGGTATTTAAAAAATAGTGCTGCTACAAAAATTGCCATGAAAGATGGCTGGTTTCATTCTGGTGATTTAGGAGTGATTCATCCCGATGGATATATCCAGTTAAAGGATAGGCTTAAAGATATCATTATTTCAGGTGGGGAAAATATTTCTTCTATCGAAATTGAAGAAGTTTTATACAAGAATAACGCTATATCTTCTGCAGCAGTTGTTGCCATTCCACATGATAGATGGGGGGAAACCCCTTGTGCCTTTATTGAATTAAAAGACGGATTTGAGATATCTGCGGATCAACTAAGAGATTGGTGTCAAAAGTATCTGGCGGGGTTTAAGTTACCTAGTTTATTTATTTTTGGTCCAATTAAAAAAACATCAACAGGAAAAATACAAAAAGCTCAATTAAGAAATCAGGCTGTTGATTTTATCCAAACTCATTCTTTAAGCAAATGAAATTTTACAATCTTAATCCATATAAGGGCTCAAATAGCATGGTTAGAATTATTGGGCATCGTGGTGCACGCGGTCTTTACCCTGAAAATAGCTTGTTGGGCTTTATGAATGTTTTAAAAGCTGGAATAGAAATAATCGAACTTGATATTGTGTTTTCAAAAGATAGTATTCCAATAATTACTAATGACCAAGATATAAGCCCTTTTTTTTGTCGTGATTCTAAAGTAGAATTTATTAAAGATAAAATAAAAATTTCAGCTCTTAACGCCGAAGAACTTTACACCAATGATATTGGTCGGTTTAATCCTGAAACGGAATATGGAAAGTATTTTCCAGAGCAAATCCAATTAGATGGTGTGTTTATGTCATCTCTGCAGGAATTATTAAATTTAGTACAGCTTCCTGAATATCAACATGCAATCCTTTTGATAGAAATAAAATCAGATCCAGATATCTTAGATAAAGATAGAAAAAAAATAATCAGTGTTTTAGCAAAGCAAATAAAAGATGCTAATTTAATTAACAGAGTGATATTTCATAGCTTTGATTGGGCACTATTATCACAATGCAAGCATCATGCACCGGGAATCCTTACTTCTTATTTGACGAAAACAATTCATGATGATGATATTGATATTCAAGTCTCAAATTGGATTTCCTCTATCGAAGAAGTTCAAAACCCAAGCGCGATTCCAGAAAAAATATATGAGGCTGGTGGCTCTATTTGGTGTCCTCACTTTAAAGAGATAACAAAGGATAGTCTTTCAGCCGCAAAGAAATATAATTTACTTGTTTTTGCGTGGACGGTAAATGAACCTACAGATATCGACATCATGATTGACCTTGGTGTGGATGCAATCGTAACAGATTATCCACCCAGAGTTAAGAATTCCTCGCATCAAAAGGGATGAATTGGAACACAGCATTAAGTGGATAATGGGCCAAAATTTGGTGGTGAAATACGTCTATTAGATGCCTTTTGATAGGTAGAGGCAATTTTTAATAAAATATCTTCTGTTCCAGGTTCAGAGCGAAAAACAAGTGAGAAAGGCAGCCCTGGGGTATCTATGTAGGTCGGATTTTTAGATGCCTTTGATATGTAACGAGTACCATCAGGACTTAGAGTAAATACAGGATCGTAGGTTGTAGTTACAAAACCCGCAGGAACAAGTATTTCTGATAACCCTGCATTAGGTCCGTAAAGGCTTTCTGGACGCAAATTATGAATAGTATCATATTGATGTGGTTGCCCAATTATTCCGGGTGCCCAGGGGGTGTGCAGCCGGACAAATGCATCGAGCTTATTTTCCAGTAAAACCATCATATCAATGCGCCTTAACAATTCACGAAGCATAATACGCTCATTTACGCCTTGCCTTCCATTTAGTGCATTTCGGGGGTCAGTTGTCTCCTCCCAATTTTTGAATGCAGCGCGTTGGTCATCCCCCCAGAATTTTGAGCGATCATTTAATGCCTTCCAATTATCAAGTGCCTCGTGAAAACCAGCTGCTTTCCAATCACTAGCTCTACGAAGCAAATATTGACTAATATGATAACGAAAAGTATTTGCCAGTTTCTGCTCTTGTATAGAAGCTATTGTTAAATTTTTAGGTGGTTCAATACTTCCTTCGGATAGGCCTACCATGTAATCTATAGGGTCAAGAGAACCATTTCCAAATTCCTTTCCAGGAAGAAATTCCGTTGACTTTATGGCGTTAGCAAAATCTGTAAAAAATGGTTTACCTGTGCTATCTAATCGAAAAAGGATATCTGGCATAAATACAGGTAGAAGACGTGTAAGTGCTCTTCGAAAATCTACCTTCATTACACCCATATCCTTATCAGTGCTCCATAAAGGGTCACTTGACTGCAAAAGTTTGGCATTGAGTTTGTGGCCAAGAATATTTTTTATTTCTGCTAAGGCTGCATCTACAATTGGTTTCTCAGTTAAAGAGTCCCTAGGATAAACTAACGACTCTGAAATCAAACCAAGTCTCACATTTGCAAGTGACAATCTTGTATTTTTATCAGCTAAATTATCCACAAATTTTGTTTTGATAATGGAGGACCGAGGAACGGTAGTATATGGGTCCCGTTCATCATAATAACCTTCTTTCGGATCCTTTAAAGCATCAAGAATTTTTGCACAATCGTCTAGAGATTTTCCGTGCACACCTGTGCGGTCACAGTAAATATCTGCCCCAATCGCTCCTCCATCAAACCCAATCATTGCTTTATGAGGTAGAATAAGTGAAACAGCGTTATGGTTTGAAGGTCCTCTGCATGACGCTCTTGTTTCTTCACCAAGGCTCGCCATCACCAAATTTGTGCTAACAGATACCGCAGAGCCTGAGCTTGAGCCGAGAGAGGCAGCCCTCGTGGTATCGTATGGATTAGATGGATTGCCGCCCCATGTTGAACGTTGATATCCTAGCGTAGAAGGAAGTATTGCATCGGGAGTATTTCTACCACCGGGATCGCCCGCTCTACCATTATATTCAGTATTTACGGCCTTCGCAAATATGATGGCACCTTTATCACGCAGCTGTTTGACCAGAAGATGGTCTTGGGCAGGAAAATCGAAATCATAATCAGCATCAGCACCACCTGTAGAACGCATATCGGAGGTATCAAATGGATCCTTGAATGAAAAAGTGACACCATACATCGGCATCGCATCTAGGTCAGGATTGCAGTCATATTTATCATCTAATTCTGCTGCCCTCTCAAGAGCATCGGGTTGCTGTCTGAATATTTCACAAACTGCAGGTGCACCCTCTGGAAGGGGTCCTTCAGAAGGATGTTTGTCAAACTCACCCCAACAAGTTACTGAGCGTTCTCCTCTAATATTGATTGTAGAAAGAGCATTAACCTGTCCTGCATTAGGAATTCCTACAATCATTCCAAACTGCTGGTAAACATCACCTTTTGATGCTGTCTTCTCCATTCTGCCAAATTCCAAGGGGGGGCCATTATAAATATTCCTATCGGGAAGTACCTTGTCTACATGTACTGTTTCTGTTGGAAATATTATCTCATGCCCGCCACGTTTTACCCCGGGCACACTATCAACTTCACTACCGTTTTCTGTAACTAACATGCTCGAAACACCGTTATAAGCTCGAACCCTATCAATATAGCTTTGTATTACTTCGACCAAGGTAGTTTCACCAGCTTTGATCGCGGCGTGAAGATCCTCAATGGATGCCTCTACAACGTTAAATTTTTTTTCCTTTGTGGGCATAAAAATTTTACTTTCAAGCTACTATAAATAACGAGATAACTAAGTGCCGATGTATCTTCATTCTAGATTCTTGTGATTATTTTTCGCAAGTTTATCGCTAAATTTTACTTTAACCTGTTACCGTCCAAATCAAATATAAATATATCCTTAGAATCAACACTTACAGATACTGATATATCATCAGTTATTTCTTTGGCAGCCTCACTTGTCATTAAAGAGACAAATTTTTCATCTGTTCTAGCATCAAGATATATTAATTTTTCTCTTCCTAGAGGTTCTATAACTTGAATTTGGTGTGCGTCTTTTCCCTTTGATTTTTTGATTTGTGTTTTTTCAGGACGGATGCCAATTGTCACTTCGGAAGGTAGCTCTTTTGCTTCCTTCTTATCCAATTTTACCGTAAAATATTTCGTCGTTATGGTGTTGTCATTAGTTTTTCCATCACAGAAATTCATAGAAGGGGATCCAAAAAAGTCGGCAACAAAAAAGTTTTTAGGATTATTATAAATTTCATCTGGGGTGCCGATTTGTTCTATATCACCCTTATTCATTATTACAATTTTGTCTGCTAATGTCATGGCCTCTTCTTGGTCATGGGTAACATATATAAATGTTTTTCCAAGCTCTTTGTGAATTCTTCCACACTCAGCTCTTAATTCTCTTCTTAATTTGGCATCTAAACTAGATAATGGCTCGTCTAATAAAAATATTTGTGGTTCTGTAACCAATGTTCTGGCAAGAGCTATGCGTTGTGATTCTCCACCAGAGCATTGAAATGGCATCTTTTTAAGGAGGTGCCCGATTTGGACTAGCTCAGCTACTTCTTCAACTTTCTTTTCCATTTCAGTGTCGGAAACTTTTTTCATTCTAAGTCCGAACTTAATGTTGTCTTCGACTGTTTTATTGGGGAATAATGCATGGTTTTGAAACACCATTCCTATGCCTCTTTTCCCCGGTTCAATATCGTTCACCACGTTATCGCCAATAAGAATTTCACCCTCTGTTGGATCCTCAAATCCAGCCAGCATTCTTAAAGTGGTTGTTTTGCCGCATCCAGAGGGACCCACGAGCACAACAAATTGACCGTCATCAATATCAAAATTGATATTTTTAACAGCATCTACAATACCAAAAGATTTTTTTAATGATTTTATTTGAATATGACTCATTTATAATCCCAATCTATTTTCTTATCATTCCAAAACTAAATCCACGAGCAAGATGCTTGCGGATAGTTATACCAACTATGATGAGTGGGATTGTAATTCCCACCGATAGTGCTGCCTGTCTGCCATATACACGACCCTCTGAAGACCCCTCATATTTTGCAAGTTCTACCGGAAGCGTGACCGCATCAGTTTTTGAAAGTATGAATGCGACTAGATACTCTGACCACGTGAGAATTAGAATGAAGAGAAACGTTGCGAGAAGTCCCGAACGAATTACGGGAAAAACTACTTCAGTAATGATGGTCCATCTATTGGCCCCCATAATTTCAGCAGCTTGTTCAAGTTCTATTGGGACTTCATCAATAAAGCTTTTTGTCATCCAAACTGCGTATGGGAGGGTTGTAATAAAATAGATAGCAATAAGGCCGGTGAGAGAGTCAATCAGTCCGATAGTTGTATAATAAAGTGACAAGGGTCCAACAAGAACGATAGGGGGCACCATCCTTAACATTAATAATTGAAACATTCGTGTTTCTGATAACACTTTGTATCTGGAAACGCCATAAGCAATGAAAGCACCAAATGAAACAGATAAAAATGTTGATATGAATGATATAATCGTTGAGTTACGAAGTGCTGTGAATGGTTTCTGAACGGATTGAGCATATTGCGTTTCTGCATGCTCCATTGCGCCCCCCCCAAACATTGTTATAATTGCTCATAGTTGGTTCTTCTGACCAATATACAGGTGGCCATGCCAGCCAATCTTTGTCAGGTTTGAATGAAGTAGCTACGATCCAGAATAGTGGGAATAATACAATCAATAGCCAAACTGTAAGAAGTGTATATCGTATTACATTATCTAAATTTTGTTTTTGAGATTTAGTCATGTTTAGTTTGCCTGCACTTGTGCTATTCGTTTATTCTCTTTTTGCAGAATTTTAATAGCTGTGAGAATTATTACTACCATCATCATCATAACAATGTAGCTCATGGCAGCCGCCTTCGACCAATCAAAATAATACCACGTGTTAAGATAAATTAGTACTGGTATGGTTTCTGTAGCGGTTCCTGGTCCCCCTTGAAATATTGCCCATGTTTTTGGGAATTCTGCCATGGCTTCTAAAAACCTTAAAACAAGAGCCAACACAATTATTGGTCTAAGCAGCGGGAGTTGAATTTCATAGAAAATCTTGAAGCGAGAGGCTCCAAGGATTTGAGCTGCTTCAACAGGCTCCTTAGGAAGAGATGCAAGTCCCGCCATCATTATTATAAAACTAAATGGCGCCCAATTCCAAACTTCCATTAAAACGACTGTCAACAAAGCAATATCAGGATTGGTAATCCACATAATCAACATATCTCTACCTACGATCGATGATAATATTCCGTTTAGAGGACCCTTTTGATAAAGGATCATTTCAGCTGTATATGCGATAACGATAGGCACTGTAAGCATTGGGATAATAAAAATAATGTAATAAAACCATTGAAGCCGGAAATTTTTATACATTAATAAGGCCAGTCCAAAGCCGATTACAAAACAACCCACTGTAGAGGCAAGAGCAAATCCCAGAGACCTAATGATAGCTATATGAAACCGGCTATCAAAAACCACCTCTGAAAATATATCCAAAGCATACCATTCCGATGCCCACCAACCCTCTGAATAAATTGAGTAGTAATTAAATGAAAGGTATAATTGCAATAATAATGCAGGCCCCAAGATCAGCATAATTGATGCAATTAGGGGAAACAAAACCATTTTTTTATAACGCTTCGTACGTTGAAGCATAATTTCGGAACGTGCCATTTAATACTCTTGATGATAATTGAAGGAACCACCTGGCTCGATCAGAGCCAGGTGGATAAATTTTTAAGCAGGAGCGTCAACTTTTGGCATTACCATTTTGTAACTCTCAAGCTCAGCCTTAAGCTTACGCTTTCCAGTCTTCTTAACAATACCAGCAAACTCTTCCTGAGTTTTCTTGATACCCTCGGATACTGAAATTGACCCAACATATGCCTCTGATAAGTTCTTGTTAAGAATATCAGTAAACTCCATATATCCAGTCAGATAAATTGGAGGAGCAGCAACTTGCAAGCATTGCTGAATTCCCTCTAAACCACCCTTGGTGTAAGTTTTGGCAACCATATCACTAGTCATATGAGATTTAGCCCATGGATCGTGGAAAGTATTGGCTGGGTCGGCAACTATTGCCTCACTCTCCTGCTCAGTTGTTAACCACATTGCTAAGTAAGCTGCGAGAGCCTTTCTTGGGCTATGTTTGTTAACTAATAGAGCGCCTAGTGGATCCGAGATAGATCTATATATACGCTTACCGCTAAAATCCGAACCTGGGACAAGCCCATATTTCCACTGGCCAACT
>CACGLE010000026.1 GCA_902573725.1 uncultured SAR116 cluster alpha proteobacterium | reverse complement strand
GTCTAGAATAGGCAGTCAGAATGAGTTGCCTAAAACCGAAGAACTGGTCAACCCTACTTCCAAAAGAATATGGCCCAAAATAAGTATCACCAAATGCCTCGTAGCCACCTTCTTGCTCAGGTTCCCCCACAAAACAGCCTACATTTTCCAAAAGCATGGTTTTTGCCTTTGTGGCAGCAAGCATATATAAAAACACGTGAGGATAATCATGCTGAAGATTTCCCCTCTCTGCCAATAGCTTAACAGACCCATTTTCTTTCAAAAGACGAGTATTAAAAATACCACCTGATATATAATTTCCCCACAATCCAAATGCTTCGATTGACTTTAAGCCAGGGTTAAACACTTCGGTTTTATACTGAACATTATGAACATTATAATTTGAGACGCTTGCGGTTGAAGCTCTGGCAGCTGCAATATTGTTTACAGATGCTAGTTGGGCTTCGATATCGTATAGATTTTCATACGCAGGTATATCCTCGTCTCCAACCACCATAAAGTATTCCGTTTTTACGTGTTCAAAAGCGGATACAAGATTACCCTGTAACCCCTTGTTGTAGTCCTGTTTGACATATTTTAATCTATCGGAATTTTTTGATAGTTCATTAATCTTTTTATAATATTCTCTTTCTCGAGACGAACCATTATCTAAAATGATGGTTGGGTAAAGGTTTTCTGCGTTTTTGCTCAATTTCGCAATCGTATTATATAACCTTTTACCTCTATTATAGGTTGGAAATACTAATGTAAGTTTTTTTTTCATCTAACATCCTGTTACTAAAAAATCTTGATAATTTTCTTTCTTTGCAATCGGAAATTTTCAATTTAACAGTTCTAAAATTCCTTGTTCTATTGTGCAATTTGGATGCCATCCTAATTCTTTGAGCTGATTTATTTTAGTATTTCCCCTTTTTCCTTTTTGAAGCACATTAGTTCTTTTCAATTTGTAGGGTATGGTATTTTTGCTCTTTAGTTCGCTATTAATTTCTTCCGCTAATTTTACAAATTCTTTAATTTGCAAGAAGGTACCAGAACCAATATTAAAATCGTGAAACTGTTTGTCTTTTAATTTATGTTTTAATAAGAATAAAAAAGCGTTAGCGACGTCACTTACGTGAATAAAATCTCTCAGTTCTTCGCCTTGATTAAGAGAAATTGGGAAATATCCAGATTTAATTTGTGAGATTAGCCATGGCACAAATTTTGACTTGCTATCATTTGGGCCAAAAACATGCTCTATTTTTAGATTTAATACTTTTATTTGATTGCTGTAATAATTTAACCATTGAGAAAATTGTTTTTTTGACAAAATATAAGGTTTGAGTGGATGATTACCAAGAGGTTTATCTACTAAAAAACTACTCGCATTGACAAAAGTGCTAACATTATATTTTATCGCATTTTCCACTAACTCAAGTCCGAAAAGAATATTGCTATTTATAATTTCAATATCACTTTCATAATTTCTTCCATAACAGCAAGCAAGGTGAATCACACTGTCAAAACTTGTTTGTTCGAAAATGCTGGAAAGAGGTAATTTTTTAATCTCAAAGATTTTTATTTTATCTAGATATTTTTGAATTCTACTTAAATCTGAGTTATACCTTTTAACAATAGTGACCTCGTACCCGTTCACCAGAAGTTCATCAAGTATAAATGCCCCCAAAAACCCTGTTGCACCTGTAAGCAATATTTTATTCACAAAAATTTATCCTTAAAAAAAGTACTTTTAAACAGCTATATTTTCAAAAAATTTTGATAGTTGATAATTTGATTTAGAGTTGTTTCTTTTAAATCATTTGATGACAGGTAATTTGAATACCAATTGAGAGTTTTATCTATAGATTGCTCTGTGGTCCAGCGAGCCTGCCAATCAAGTTGAAATTTTGACTTATTAACATCTAATTTTAACATCTGGCTTTCATGAGCATTTTTATCTTCTTCCAATATCCATGAAAAGGAGTATTCGAATTTAGCTTTAACGTAATTCAACATCCATTCAACTGTGCGGATGTCAGAATTATCGGGACCAAAATTCCAACCACCAGATAAAGATGTGTCTAAATGTAAATTTTGGCAAAGCACTAAATAGCCGGAAAGACAATCAAGAACATGTTGCCAAGGTCTGAATGCATTTGGATTTCTAATAATTAATTTACTTCTATTTTCTATCGATCTAATTATGTCAGGAAACAATCTATTAGCAGACCAATCACCACCACCAATTACATTGCCTGCTCTCGCAGTCGCAATTCCAGGTGCATTTTCATATTTAAAAAAGGAATTACGATAGCTATTTGTAATTAATTCTGAACAGGCTTTACTGCTACTATAAGGGTCGAAACCTCCTAGACGGTCATGTTCTCGATATCCCCACACCCATTCATTGTTTTCGTAACACTTATCCGAGGTAATATTTACAATAGTTTGTAAATTAGGACATCTTCGAGCAGCCTCAAAAACATTAACAGTGCCCATAATATTTGTTAAATAGGTTTTCTGAGGTTCTAAATAAGATAATTGAACAATAGGTTGAGCTGCCAGATGGATTAAAATATCTGGGTTGAAACTTTTCATGCTTTTCGCAAGCGCTTCATAATTTAGAATGTCACCGTATTCTGTATTTATTTGGCTCTCGACATTTATTAATCTAAACATTGAAGGGTCG
This sequence comes from uncultured SAR116 cluster alpha proteobacterium, assembly GCA_902573725.1. Classification (GTDB taxonomy): domain Bacteria; phylum Pseudomonadota; class Alphaproteobacteria; order Puniceispirillales; family Puniceispirillaceae; genus UBA5951. The sequence continues at coordinate 13,496 of CACGLE010000026.1, read as the reverse complement.
GTGTCAGGCTCTAACGAATATCCTTTTAAAATAGCGCCCATATATTGAAGCCAGATACATAACCAACTCCCTTTGAAACCAGTATGACCAGTGACAAATATTCGTTTATTGTTCCAAAATTCAGGTTCTACGAGGGCGGGCATTAATTAATTCCAAATTTTCCATGGCACCTCACCACTATTCCAAATTTGCTCCAGCAAATTCTTATCCCGAACAGTATCCATTGGTTGCCAAAAACCATCATGTTCAAATGCCATTAATTGCTCTTCTTGAGCTAATTTTTGTAAGGGAAATTGCTCTAAAATCACATGGTCTCCTTCTATGTACCTCAAGATATCTGGAGAAAGTACGAAAAATCCTCCATTTATTTTTGCTCCGTCACCTTTTGGTTTTTCTTTAAATTGAAGAACTGTTTTATCTTTGACCTCTAATGCACCAAAACGTCCAGATGGGTAGGTAGATGTTAATGTCGCTATCTTTTTATGTTTTTTATGAAATTTAATCGATTCAGCAATATCTATATTTCCAACGCCATCTCCGTATGTTAGACAAAAATATTTTTCATCTTTAATATAATCTGAAATTCGAAGTAATCTGCCACCGGTCATGGTTTCTTCGCCTGTGTCAACAAGCGTAACGTTCCATGGCTCACAGCGTTTTTTATGAAATTGCATTCGATTTTCTTTAAAATTAAAGCTTACATCAGAAGAATACATAAAATAGTTCGAAAAATACTCTTTAATCATATTGCCCTTATAACCGCAACAGATGATAAAATCGTTGATTCCGTGAGCTGAATATATTTTCATAATATGCCATAAAATTGGTTTTGTTCCAATTTCGATCAGCGGCTTAGGTTTCAGGTGAGACTCCTCAGAAATCCTTGTACCAAATCCTCCAGCGAGAATTACAGCTTTCATAAAGTGCTCCTTGCAATGTTGTCGAGGAATCAATGCAAGGTTTATACCAAGAAATAAATTTTCTGTTTTTCAGTTCAGAAATTATATTGGAATCTGTATGCCTTTCAAAAACAATAGCAGTGTTTAAAAATTAATCTCAAAATAATGTTTTGAAATTAACCTAAAATGATTTTTTTTTGCAAAAATCACTTATTGAATCGATAATATAATCCAGCATAGTCTGGTCTAGACCTGGATATACACCAATAAATAAACATTGGTTCATTAAGTGGTCTGCTCCTTTTAACTCTCCAATTACTCTAACTGCTTCTGGATAATCCTTTCTTAGTTGAGTAATTGCAGGTTGACGGAGCAGGTTACCTCCAAACAGCATTCTGTTGCCAATTTTTTTATCTGTCAAAAATCGTGCAAGTTCTAATCTAGAGAATGGAGCATTTGTTTTTACGCTGATCATGAAACCAAACCAGCTACAATCTGTCTTGCATCCAGTTTTATCCCAAATGAAATCTTCTCCATTCCAAGATTTTGCGTGAGTGGGTAACATGAAGTCAAAATACTCATCTAAACCATTTAGTCCTTTTCGAAGATAAAGCCAATTTTCTTTTCGTTTAGAGATAAAATAAGGAAGTTTTTTTAATTGCTCTCTACCGATGGCAGCTTGTATATCAAGAGGCTTTAAATTATATCCTACATGAGAATAGGTATATTTATGATCAAAACCGCATGGCAGAGTGCCAAGAGTTTGGTCAAATCGTAAACCACAGGTGTTATCTTTCCCACTAGCACACCAACAATCTCTTCCCCAATCTCTAAAACTTTCTGCTAACCGGTGTAATTTTAGGGAGCCTGAAATATTTACCGCACCACCTTCACCCATCGTAAGGTGATGAGGTGGATAAAAAGATTGGGTCGAAAGGTCGCCCCACGTGCCAGTCCAGCGTTCTATTAGCTCTGATACATTTTTCAATCCGCCGGACGATTTTGAACGTCCGAGTTGTTTAGCCAGAGTTTCGGGCATTATGTAACGGGAACCTAAGGCATCACAGTTATCTTCAATAAGCCATAGTTCATATTTTTTACAAAAAGCCAAAACAACTGATATATTAAATGGATTACCTAAAGTATGCGCCACCATAACTGCTTTGGTTTTTTTTGGATTGTATGCTTCTTCAAGTTGGGTAACATCTAAATTTCCAGTTGTTGGATCATTATCAATAAACACAGGAACTAAACCGTTTTGGATAATAGGGGAGACTGTTGTTGGAAAGCCTGCAGCACAGGTTATTACCTCATCACCTCTCATTATTCTTCGTCCAGGTACTTTTGGTGAAGTCAGAGTGCTCAAAGCAATCAAGTTTGCTGAAGAACCAGAATTTACTAGAAGCGTTTTTCTTATTCCAAGAAAATGTGCCAACTCCCGTTCCATTGCATCTCCCTCAGAACCCAATGTAAGCCAGAAATCAAGAGCGCTATCGACAGCAGCGGCTACCTCATTTTCGTCAAATACTCTTGAAGCATATTCTATGGAGGACTCTCCGGGAACAAAACCAGTGTAATTTTGTACGTTTTTTTGACCACTTTGTTGACGAGAACTCATTGGTGTAATCTTATTATTATGCACCATCCGGCTATACTTTCTCGTCATTTCTAAGATCTGCTCGCGAAGCATATCAGCACTAATTTTATCTATATTATTCATATTTAAAATTCTTTCTGGTTATCTGAGAAAATCAAAAAGGCTTTGTTGGCCTATTTTGGCAAAAGCCTGTGTAGCAGCATCTCGATTGACTAACATCGTTTGAAGTTCGGTTACTAACTTAGTTATATCTGCATCTTCAAGTTGAGATAAATTTTCTGACATGACTATTTGTCGTCTCTGCAGTGCCTCTTCTTGAACGTCAGCTTTATTTATCTGGGCACCTATATAGGTTTGCTGAAGGCTAAAATGTTCTATACCTCGCTGTAGGTCAGTTATTGCAATATCAGGAAAATCTCCATCATCAAATGCCTCTTCAATCGCCTCAATTACTTTAAAAACACTTTTGTGGTCATTTTCAGATGGAACCCTTAGAAAAGCTGTCGCTCCGTCAATACCAGTGATTATCGTCATGTTTTCTGCTATTTTTAAGTAATTTTGTCCTCTATCACCCATATATTGAATATTCCCATCAAGATCTTTGGCGAATGCGTTTTTATTAACTTTGTAGCCAGCGAATAATGCCTGTCCAGATGCATCCTCAGTGTTAACAACTTGAAACATAGCATCTTTTAGTTGTGAAACCTCCATTTTGATTGCCGCACGATCTGATGCGTTATGAATATCGTTCTCCGCTTGGATAGTTAGTTCATAAATGCGAGTTAGGATATTTATGGTTTGTTCCATTGCACCTTCAGTAAGTTCAAGCTTATTTTTTGCTCTGTCAATGTTATCTAAATATCGTGCTAGTTCTTGTTTTTGTTCCTTAGCAACAGATATATTAACTGCTGCGAGTGGGTCGTCGGAAGCCTTTAATAAATCTTTCCCAGTTGCAATTCTAGCCTGGCGATTTTGTATTTCGCCATGTAATTCACTGAGGCGTTCAAGAGTTTGTTGATTAAACAATTTCGTACTTATTTGCATAGTATAATTCCTAGACAGAGTTAATTAGTGTATCAAATAATTCTCTAGCAGTAGAGAGGATGCGAGCTGATGCCTGGTAAGCTTGTTGTAATTCAATCAACTTAGAGGCTTCTGTATCAAGATTCACACCAGAAAAAGAAGCCTCTGCCTCTAGACTTGCATTCTTAACAGAAGCAGCTGCCTCGGCCGCAAATTTACTAGTTTGAACTTTTGAACCAAGGCTTGTTATGATTGAACCAAATATCTCTTGGAAACCACCTGTGTTACTGCCATCTGCGTCTGAATTTTGGCGGGCGATAATAGCATTTATATTTCTGTTGTCTCCAACGCCTTCTTCATTGGATGCAATAAAAAATTTATCGTCATAAGCAGCCTTGCCATCTAAATCAATTTTGTAACCCATCGCTTCCGTTCTACCGGCGGCATCTAAATATCTTGTTGCCAAAGATGTATTTGTCTCGGTATCAATGAATTCGACTATAGGGGTAGTTTCTGTTTCTGTGATTCTTTCAGGATAGTAAATCTTATCATCACTCGAAACATAAACAGGCTCTTGAAGTCCTTGCATTTTAAATGTGAATTTTAGACCCGTTGCTTCTTCATTTGATGACACAAAAAATGGCAGGTCCTGATAATTATCATCGTCTTGAATAGCCTCAACTAATTCTTCCATATCTGTGACTGAGCTTGCGTCTACTACCATTCTATCCAGCACGAATAGGTCACTTAATATTGTAACATCTGGAATAATTACCTCATGGATATCCACTTGTGATACAATTTTTACTGTAACATCGCGTTCGATAGTAGGAGTAGTATCCGGGACAATGTCGTAACTCGCCGATACTTTTTTTGTTCCAGGTCCAGAAAGAACTAATATTAAGTCTTCATCTGGTAAATCAGATAAGGTTATGCGCTCACCAATTACGCTAGAGGAGGTTGCTGATACATTAATATCAGCTGTATTCCCAGTTGGAGAGGTTGTAATAATTTGGTCATCTTCCCTCCGAATATTGTAATCTAGTGGATAGCCTTCAATGATTTTTACGATCAATTTTTCTATTAAAGGCTCACCTGAGTTTTCATCTTCGAAAACGAGTGCGTCAGTTCCTGCGCGTACAACTATTGATAACTCGTCATAGTCTTCATGAGTCTGAATATATTCTACGAGTGTTTCTAAATCTTGAGGCGGGGAGTCAATCTCTAATAACAAAGTAGAAGACCCGTTACTTATTGCTAATGCCTTATTCTCCAGCTCACTTAGGTTGTCGTCATTAAAATCTGAGATAACACGTGTTCCAGTTGTGCGGGAAGGGGCTTGCTGATCTAAGCCACTATCCCCTATAACTGTAAAAGTGATTTCTGCATTCCCAAATTCACTATTTGCCTCACGATCGAAGGTTAAAAGAATATTTGTATCATCTTGTTGAACACCAAAATTATCAATTGGGCTCCATTTTGAAATAGCGTTGGACGAGTTCGAGATTGTATTACCATCCAAGTCTATATACATACCTGATGAATTTACAAGTTTTGAGGAAATTTCGTTTTTCAATAGGTCGGCAAGCTCTGCGTTAGTGTTAACACCTGCTGGAATGTAAACAGAAAATGATGATAAATCCTGTGTTAATGTAGCCGTCGCACTTGCTGTTCCGCCGTTAACGACATCTGTTAAAATAATAGAGTCTGTTCCTGCTGTAGCAACAAACTTGAGATTAGTGCTGTTACTAGCATTGTAAGCCAATATTTCGTTAGTAACTGCGTTAACAACGTCTGCAAGGGTTTCTATTGTCTCGCTAATAGGAAAAGCTACTTCAATTTGAGCACCGTTTCCATCATTTAGTGTGAGCGTTTTTCCAGCATAATAGGCAATTTCACTCTCACCAAATCCAGTTAGTTCCTGAATAATGGGTAAATTATCAGAAGAGGTCTGAGTTATATTTAAAGACTGAGATGAAATGCGTGTTTCCTCAAGTTCTCCAAGGTCTATATTTAATATTCCACCTGCACCATCTGAGGCGAGGTCGGAGAAAAAATCTTCGTCAAAACTTGACAGAGTCCAAGTCTCCAATTCTGATTTTATTTCTGAAATTGTAGTATCCGTTGAGGAATTATCGTAAAAACCGTAGTTTTTAAAAGGAACTTGGGTATTTGTAACAAGACCAAATCGCATTGCTGCTTCAAAATTTCCGTTTATATCCTCAGCTTCAGCATCCACTCCAGGTATTAAAATTTTAGCAGCGTTAAGACTTCCATCATTTGAAATTACTTTTATCTGCCTTATCTCTGAATTAATTTCAGCAATTCCAGTGGTACTATTATATGCAATATCCAAACTAAGAGCATTATCCGCTCCCCCTGTCACGCTTAAATTTCCACTAGCGTCTTTTATTATATTATAATCAATCCCCTCAAATCGAACAGTTTTAGTTTCATTTAAGTCCATCTGGCTAACTTCTTCTGTAACAGAGATCGACAGATTAGAATTGAAATAAGCTGTTAACCTATCCTCTTCACCCCCTGTAACCTCAATCTCACCATTAACCATAGTAAGGGTGTATTCTTGTTCTTCAAATTGAACAATTACGCTATCTCCATCCTCAGGCTCGGTTGAAACTACAAAGGTAACTTGATTATTATTGCTATCATAGGCAAGAGTTGATAAAGCATTAGATGGGCCGCCGGAAACTGATATTTCCCCATTATTGTTGGTAAGACTATATCGAATATTATTTGTTAGAAATGATGTTGTTTCTCCATCATTTGGCGTTATAAAATCGCTAGGTGGATTGATTTGTTGCTCATCAAGTAAAATAGCAGAGCCAGTAAGAACAGATATGGGCGCTTCGTTTCTGATCGCAGATGTCATAGCTTTCGCAATATCTGTAGAGCTGTTACCGGCAACTTGTCCTTGATAAATGGTTTTATTAATCGGGGTATTTACGCCATCGTCCAAAGTAATTTGATAGAAAGAAGCACTTGCACCTGCTTTCTTTCCATCAAAGCTTGTTTCTGTAGTGTCTACTCCATCTACAAAATCTATGTTAAAAGAAATAACAGTATCCTGCTCTGTGTTAGAGACGTTTATCAATGGGTTGCTTTCACTTAACTTGTAAACGCTGGTCATACCAAGGTAACCTTTTTCTTCGCTAAGGTTTAGATAATCATCTCTATAGGTTGCATTTTCATTAAAACCATTTTCAGGAACAAACAGTTCTTTGTACTGAATGTCATCTAGGCGACTGCCAGCTACATGACGACCTTCTCTTGTGAAGATTTGCAAGGACGAAATATCATCATTTCTTAATGTAAGTGTCCCATTTAAATTTTGGCTGTTTGCATATATTTCTGAGTCTTGCGTAAATTGATCGTTCGCAAGGGCGAAGGTAAGTTGATTGCCTTTTCCTGAGGCAAAACCGCCAAAATCTTGTAGGCTATAACTAATTCCATCTGCGACCCAGTTTTCTACACCTCCAGCGGAAACTAAATCAAATCCATTAGCCCTTATTAAGCCAAAGTTTAATAATTTGGCTATAGCTTCTGCGTCGTATAAGGCACCTTCTTCAATTACAGCATCGATATCATCAGGGTCAGTAACTGTAAAAACATATTTTTTCAGTGAAGTCAGAGATGAGCCATCACTTCCTTCATTTTCAGATGATACAACAAGTGTCATAGAAGTTATTGATGAAATTTCGTCATCTGTCAGTGAAAAGCTAAGTTGGGATTGTTGTATCATACTTATTAAATCAATATTGGAGGTATTTGCTGGAATAATTGCTACAGAACCATTTCTAATAAAGTTTGTCGCACCGTTCATTGTAAGTTTATTACTGAAACTATTCTCAATAGTTGGTAAATTGTCCGATGGAACTTCTAGTGAAGTTATTTCTGCTGACATTTCTGCCATCCCAGCATTCCGGTAATCAGATGATACTAATTGGCGAGATGCAGCGGCAAAATCTTCAGGTCGGTTAATAGCTAATTTTATGTTTGCTGCAGAGTTATAAGCAGGTCGAATAAAAATTTGGTCACCTTCTTTTGCGTCACCAGCAAAATGAACAATAAACCCTGAAAAATTAACTGTTCCTCTTCCTTGAGCAATAATTTGATTAGAATTATTTCTGCCAATCCATAGGTTTTTTTCTTCTTGATAAGTGAAGGTTACTGGTTGGTTCTCAATTTTTCTAAAATCAGTAATTTCTACATCTGCCGATGCAACACCCATATTGGTGGGGTTGACTTCTGTCTTCATTGATACGGTATGAAAAAGTGGGCTTCCGTCATTTCCTTCTAAGTCTAATCCATTCATATGGAGAGAATTTAAGTCTCGAGAAAAAATATAGGCAAGATTGTCAATAGATGCTTCCACAGCCTGTATTGTTTCATAAGCATTTGCTAACCCTCTGAGAGAGCCATTAGTAATTTGAGAAGTGGGGGTGTTTTCGGATCCTGGTTCAATTAAAAAAGTAGGCTTATCAGAAATGAGCTCAAAACCCAGTTTTACATGTTTAAGTGGTGTTAAAAGTTGAGGTCCTTTTCCAGTGTTTCCTAATGTTAACCCAGCCGCACCTGTCGGTTCTAAGGTTGTTGTAACTTCTGCAAACTCATTTAACTTATTTATAAGTGTGTCTCTACTGTCTAGCAAAGCATTAGGCGCATTCTTATTTCGAGAGCCACTTAGTTGAGAATTGAGATTAAACAACTCTTCATTGAGAACATTTATATCGTTAATGTCCTGCTGAATTTGAAATTCCACTCCTTGCTTTAATTCATTAGTTAAATAAGCTAGTTGGTTGAACGAATTTGCAACAGCATGACCACGTTCTACGGCGGCAACTCTTGGAGCTAAATCTGCGGGTGAGGAGGCAATTTCCTGAAGGCCGTCAAAGAAATTTGCTATCATAGCTCCTAAATTTGAATCTCCAGGAAGCAAAATATCCTCTAGTTGTTTTAATGTCTTCACAAAATGCTCGTTTGTTTCTGAATAGGACGTTGCACTACGAGCTTTGTTTAAAAGAAATTCATCAAAAGAGCGTCTGATGTCAGAAACTCGAACGCCAAGACCAGTTTGAGCATTGGTGCTAGAAATACCGCCTTGATTTGCAATTACCTCCTCTAAGTCTGCAGAGCGGCGTTTATAGCCCTCTGTATTAATATTAGATATATTCTGGCCAGTAACCGCCAGAGCTTGACGGTAGGATTGTAACCCAGATTTTCCAATATCAATTAAGCTTGCCATGGGTTGCTCCTAGTCCCTTTTAAACTGTCGAACAAGAGCATCAGCAATACCAATATTAACATGTGAAGCTATATTTTTTGACGTCTCTGAATCAAGTAATTGCTCATAAGTAGTTTTGGCAGAACTGCCTAACAGATCGTCGGCGAGTTTAGTCTCCCGAGACTGTTTAAGAATCTGATTAATAAAGATAGCTTCGAATTGTTCAGCAACTTCTCTCAAATCTGAATTTCTGTCAGGAATTTTATTAAGCATGTGATCCTGAAATATATTTTCTTTTGATAAGGAAGGAAGTTCCATGAATTTCTCATTTAATTTAACTATATTAAATAACCACTATTTCAGCCCTTAGTGCCCCTGCTTGTCTAAGTGCGTCTAGTATAGAAACAAGGTCTGCTGCAGATGCTCCAACATTATTAACTGCATCTACAATATCTGAGAGCTCAACCCCAGTATCAAATACGAAAGCTCTTGCTGTTTCTGCTACAAAGCCAACGTCAGAATCTGGTGTTTGTACGATATCTCCGCCAGCTACAATTGCATTTTGCCCAGCAGCTACAATATTCTGTGCTTGTGTAGTATTTATATCTTCTTTGACTCTCACGGTTAATGAACCGTGTGTTACAACAGCAGGAGTAACCCTTACATCCCCACCTATAACAATGGTTCCCGTTCTTGCATTTACAACAACCTTAGCTGCAGGATTAGCAGGCTCGACTTGAACATTTTCAAGTAAACTCATAAATGTCACCTTTTGAGATTTATCTATTGGAGCTCTCACTCTAATAGAAGACGAATCTAACGGCACAGATACCTCAGGCCCAAAAACATCATTTATTGCTTCTGATACTCGGCTGGCAGTGCTAAAATCTGATTGGTTTAGATTTAAAATAAGAATATCACTATTCAAAAAAGGCGTTTCAACCATTTTTTCAACTGTTGCACCTTTGGGAACTCTACCAACTGTTGGGATGTTGACGATAATAGATGAGCCATCGCCACCTTCTACCCCAAGACCACCAACGACCAGATTACCTTGCGCGATTGCATAGGTTTCTCCATCTGCACCTTTTAATGGTGTCATTAAAAGAGTGCCACCCCGTAATGATTTTGCTGCTCCGAGTGTAGAGACGGTAATATCGATGGCTTGTCCGGGCTTTGTAAAAGCTGGAAGTTCTGCTGTCACCATTACCGCCGCTGCATTTTTACCAGACAAACCTGACGCATTAGTGACTAAACCAAATTGGCTAACCATTGCTTGCATTGATTGCAAAAGCAAACCAGAGTTTCCGTCACCAGAACCAGCCAGACCTACTACTATTCCATATCCTACCAATGGATTATCTCTAACGCCGCTGATTGAGGTTAAATCTTTAAGTCTGTCAGCATATGCATTTGACATACTCAAAAAAGCGATACAGATAAAAAGCGTAAGGGAGATAATTTGCTTAACTAATTTTAACATTCAAAAGTTCCTCAGAAGGGAGAAATTGTTCTCATTGCATTACTTAACCACCCTTTTTTGCCAGTATCAGCGACTTGTCCTGCACCTACATAAGTGATTTCAGCATTAGCTATGCGGCTGGAATCAACTAGGTTAGCAGCAGATATATCATTTGGGCGGATTATCCCGGTTAGGCGAACATATTCGTCACCATTATTTAAGTTAAGTTTTTTCTGACCTGCGATTTCCATATTTCCATTACTATGAACGCGGACTACTGTTACAGCTAGAAATCCAGATAACGTGTTGGATTGTGCTGCTGCTCCTGAACCAGTAAATGATTGCTCTGTTCCACTTGTGAGTGAGTTTGGAGTGCTAAACCCACCAGTTAACATATTTGGAAGACCGACAGGCATAGTAACGTCAAATGAGTCTGATTTACTAGATGATGCTGTTTGCGCTTTTGTTGCTGAAAAAGATTCAGACAAATTCACTGTTAATATATCACCAACAACATTCGCTCGTTTATCTGTAGCAAAGAGACCTCCTTTTGCCTCTGAATAAATTCCTCCGGTAGGTTCCGATTGCACCGGAAGTTCAAGATCGCTTGGATAAATTGGCTCGAATTCTAGTGCTGCTTTTTCCTGGACGTATGTACTGCAGCTAGTAATTGCAATGGATGCAGAGCCAATCAACGCCAATGTAAAATTACGAAAGTTCATTTTAATAGCTCATTGCTCTGACTAGAGGTTCTGTGAGAGGAAGCGAAGCATCTCATCTACGGATGAAATTGACTTCGAGCTTACTTCGTAAGCACGTTGAGTTTCTATCATATCAACTAATTCTTGGACGACATTGACGTTTGAAGACTCCAGAGCACCTTGTACTAGTTTTCCAAAACCTTCTTCTTGTGGATTTGCAATAATAGGTGGCCCACTTGCTTGAGTTTCAACTGAGAAACTCTCACCAACAGGCTGTAGACCACGAGGATTTGCGAAATCTGCAAGGGTAAGCTGTCCAACTTCCTCTGCTACAACAGCACCATCAGCCACAATAGAAACAATACCATTTCCGGATATATTTATTTGAGAAGCCCCTTCGGGTATTTGAATTTCCGGTTGCACCACATAGCCGCTACCAGTTGTAAGAACTCCCTCTGCATTTCGAGAAAAAGTGCCATTTCTAGTATAACCAATTCTATCGTCTGGAAGAAGTACTTGGAAAAACCCACTGCCCTCAATCGCCGCATCCAATGCATTATCAGTAGTTATCAGGCTACCTTGGGTGAATAGTTTTTGCGTATTTAATACACGTGTTCCGGTACCGACGGCAAATGCAGACGTTAGATTTGTCTCGGCTGATGTTTGCTCTCCTGAGTTGCGTCTTACTTGGTAAAGAAGCGATTCAAAATTAGCACGGTCTTTTTTAAACCCTGTTGTATTTACGTTTGCCAAGTTATTGGCAATTACCTGCATTCTAGTTTGTTGTGCGTTTAGGCCAGTTTTTGCTACATGCATTGAATTTGTGGACATTTCGTGCTTCTCCTGCAAAAAAATTACAAGATATACTAAGCAATTGTCATGCCAATGAAGTGGAGTTATGTAGAAGAATTAAATTTAAAATGGCTTTTTAAGAAGGCATTCTTAAAAGGCTAGTTCCACCTTGGTCAATCGCTTCAGCAGATTTAATCATTTTCACATTAACTTCATAACGCCTCTGCTCTTCAATTGATGCGACTAGTTGCTCAATAATATTCACGTTACTTTCTTCTATATAACCCTGAGCAACTCTAGGTTGTTGGTCTGCACCTGGTATACCACCGTCTTCATCTCTGATTCTGCCGTCGGTCGATTTTACCAAGCGCTTCTCCCCTCCTAATGTCATACCAATTGTTCCAACAAGAACAAAAGTCCCAGGGGGACTATTCATCGGTTCAATCGATATGCTACCATCGTCAGATATAGTCATGTTCCGATGTGGTGGAATAGTTATTGGAGTTAATTCGTTGCTTAAAATAATTTCATTGGCTGCATTGGTGAGGATATTTTCGTTATTTATTTGCATGTCACCGCGTCTTGTCAAAAAAGGTGCAGCGTTATCTTTTTGTGCTAAGAAATAACCGTTTCCTCGGATCGCAAGATCAAGAAATTGTTCAGTTTGTCGAATTTGGCCAGGTGCCGAAACGAAGCCACTTCTGTCATCAACAACCGGAAATACCTTGCTATAAAGTGTATCAAACTGTTCAAGATAAGCGGAACCTGAGCTACCTATTTGCATATCCGCTTTAAACCCAGGTGTATTTGTACTGGCAAGGTTTTGAGAGCGTATAGCTTTATTATCCAAGGCATTATTAATTGATTGGAAGGCTGTGTAAATTAACTTATCCATATTAGAGCCCTATATTAAATTAAAACTATTCTTTTATTACATTCTTATATTAATAATAGTTTGCGTTAGACCCGTTGTAGTCTCAATGGCCTTAGCGGATGCTTGGAAGTTTCTTTGCGCTGTGATTAGGTTAACTAGCTCTTCAGTGATATCAACATTAGATCTCTCAAGTGAACCAGAGAGAATGTTGCCAAATCCCTCAGCACCGGCTTCACCCACCTGAGGTGTTCCGGAAACAGCAGTTTCAACATAGGTAGCATTACCGATTTGTTTCAAGCCATTTTGGTTGTTAAAGTTAGCTACCACAATTTTTCCTAAAGGATTATTCTGTCCATTTGTGTAGTTTGCACGAATTGTTCCAGAGGCATCAATCTCCAGACCATCCAATCTTCCAGAAGTAAAACCATCTTGTTCGACTGAAAGAACAGAGAAGGGCTGGGATAATTGAGTAGATGAACCAAAATCAACATCCAGCGCGATTGAAAAACCTTCTTCTTGCTTTTCGTAGTGAACATTATTTTTTGGCGAAATTAACTTACCAGTTTTGTCAAAAGTAAGTTCTCCCTCATCTATATATAAAGGAAAATATCCGTCGACCATGTTTTCTGGGGGTGTCTCGACCACATTCCCTGAGGCATCAACAAAAAGCGCGACTCCTTGTGCATTAGTTGCTTGAACTAGGTTATAAATCTGTGGAACTGATCCAACCCCAAGTGGTACATTATCAAGTCCTAATCTTGCAGTCCCTTTCACTTTAATAGTTGAGTCAGACCCAGATGTTCCTGTCGTAAATGTAAAGTTATTGGTACTTGAATTGTATTTGACTGTAACCCCGCCAACAGTCTCACCAGTATCAGGGTCAACAATTTGATTGATTCTTTCCTC
>CACGLE010000025.1 GCA_902573725.1 uncultured SAR116 cluster alpha proteobacterium | reverse complement strand
GTTGGATTTCCAGACGGGGATGTGCTCGATGTTCTACCAAGAATTAAAGAAAAACGGCCAGACCTTCAAATTATCGTAATGAGCGCGAGAACTAATTTATTAACAGCTATCAAAACCCAAAAATACGAAGTGGTTGAGTATTTTCCAAAGCCATTTGAGTTGGGAAAGTTAATTGAGGTCTGTAATCGTGCGGCAAAGATCTATTCCACTCAAGGAGGTAAAGGAGCTATATCACCTAACAAATCTAAATCAACGGAACTCTCTATCCCTGAAACCATTGCCTGTATCAATAACATCTATTTGGAGAGGCAAATGATTTAATCCATATTGGTCGGATGTAGAATGTGGAGTGGATAGTGCATAAGAGGTTTTAATAATCAAATTGTCATTCTTCTCAGTAGCTTCGGACGCATTTTTAAATAGATTAAGAAAAAGTTGGATAAAAAGGTCCCTATCTGCATTAATCGTTGGTAATGATGGATCAAAATCTCTCTGAATAACGAGATGTTTTCCATATGATGCCTCGATTACCATCAAACAATGGTCTAATATTTCATGTATATTAATTTCTTCTAATTGAAGGGGTTTATCTGCAGAGAGCTTTTCAATTCTCTCCAGCAACTTTATGATTCGATCAGTTTCCGTCACAATAAGATGACTTAATTCTTGATTTTCTCTTCCAAGTTCTAACTCCAAAACTTGAGCAGCTCCTTTAATGCCAGCTAACGGATTCCTGATTTCGTGTGCTAACAGTGCTGTTACTTTTGACATAGATAAAGCAGCACCTTTGAATAAGTTTCGAGATTTTGCAACCTGCTCAAGTGTATTTTTTTGCAACGAAACAACTAGAAATTCCTCATTTGCATCGAATAGGCCAACTTGGATATTAACAATTGTTTCTTTCAATCTTGGTGCAGTTATGCCCACGGAATGCTCACTTAGCGAACTTTTCGTCAGCCTTGCCCTCGAAATCATCTTAATTAAAACTGAGTTTGAGGTGAAATATTCTTCTGCAGACCTTCCATTTAAAATCGCAAGACTTGAATTAAAAAAGATCTCAGCTGCATGATTGAGCCATACAAAAAAATTATTATTATCAATTATAATAATTGGGTACGGTAATGAATCTAATACAGCATAGCCCGCTGGAAGAGACACAAAATCATCTAATATTTCTGACTGCACTAAGCTGCCTCACATTGCTTTTCAAAAAATCTATCAACAGCCTTAAACACTATACTTGAATTATGAGTATTGTTGGCAACATCGCGTAAAGCAGCAGAGCCAGGCAAACCATGAGCATACCAAGCAATATGTTTACGAGCAAGGCGCATACCATTTGAACCGTAGCAGACAAGCATATTTTCTAAATGAGTTAGCATAATATCTCTTTTTTGATTGATAGTTGGTGTCTTCCTTATTCTTTTCTTAGAAAGTAAATCTCCCACTTGACCTATTATCCATGGTCTTCCCTGAGCCCCTCTTCCAATCATAACGCCATGTGCGCCTGAAAGAGTCATTGCTGGTTGTACATCATTCAAGTTATTTATATCCCCGTTCACCAAAACGGGAATTGAAACCTTCTCTACTGTTTTTTTTATTTCATACCAATCTGCTTTACCCTTATACATCTGATCACGCGTTCTACCATGCACAACTAGCATTTTAATGCCAACATCCTCAGCAATCATGCCGATTTCAGGCGCGTTCTTATTCTTATCGTTCCATCCTAATCGCATCTTCAATGTAACAGGAACACTAACTGAATTAACAACAGCAGAACAGATGTCTGCAGTTTGTTCAGGATATTGCATAAGCGCAGAACCAGAATACCTCCCTGTAACTTTCTTTGCAGGACAACCAAGATTAATATCAATTAATGATGCCCCTAGTTGTTCTGAAATTTTTGCAGCCTCTGCCATAACATCTGGCTCCCATCCGGCCAATTGAATTGAAAGAGGCGCTTCTTCTTTTGCAGAGAATTTTAGCTTTCTAATTTCTTTTTTTATTGAATTTAAAATAGCATGACTTGCAATCATTTCTGAAACTACAAGACCCCCACCTAATGACCGCACAATTCTCCGGAATGGCTGATCTGTAATTCCAGACATCGGTGCTAGTACCGCGGCATGTGGAAGTTTTATTGATCCAATGTTAAGTTGCATAACAAATACTCAGCATTTATATATTGCGTAAATAATAGGCAATAATTTCTATATAATCTACTAAAGAAGTTTAAATTAGCAAAATAGACAAATATTTAACACTATGCTTTAAACAAAATATGAACCAAAAAACTACTATAGAATTTGACCTTATTCTTCTCGCCGCTGGAAATGGTGAACGTATGGGTTTTAAAAAACAATTCGCAACTATTGGAAATCTCCCAATTTGGAGAATTGCTTTAGACCAAATAAGAACTCATTCATCTTGTAAAACTGTAATTATTGTATTTCCAAAAAACGCTGATATTGACCAAACTTTTTTTGACGAAAATCCAGACACTATGTGGACTCACGGAGGTGATACGAGATGTATTTCAGTTTGGAATGCGCTAAATTTCTATGAAACACAAAGTGCACAAAAGCCCTATTTAGCAATCCATGATGCCGCAAGACCTATCTTACCACATTCCGTGTTAGATGAAATGATACTTAAACTTGAACAAGGTGAAAAAGCTGTCATACCAGTCCTAAATGCCAGTGACACAATTAAAACATACTCTTCTCCTTATATAACTGGTACATTAAAAAGAGAAGAATTAGTATTTGCGCAAACCCCACAATTATTTAAAACTGAAATTATTCAAAGTACTTATAAAAATTTTTTCTCAAACAAACGGAGTGATAAGCTAGCTAAATTAGCTTTCAATCCAAGCGATGACTCGAGTCTTGTTGAATTAAATGGGACCAAGGTTGCTGTAGTGCCTGGAAGCCAAAAAATGCAAAAACTTACTATAAAAGAGGATTATAATTATTTAAAATATATACTTGAAGAACGTTTTGAGACAAGAGTTGCAACTGGCTATGATGTGCATAAATTTCGTCCTTGGGGTGATAATGAAAGAAGACGTAAAATTATGATCTGTGGAGTTGAAATTGAACATGATGCAGCAATAGAGGCACACTCGGACGGTGATGTAGGTATTCATGCACTTTGTGATGCTATTTTTGGGTGTTTAGCAGATGGTGATATCGGGAGCCATTTCCCACCCAATGATGAAAAATGGAAAAATGTTAACTCAGAAATTTTTTTAGAGTATGCAATACACAAAGTGATTGATGCTCGTGCGAAAATAAATTTTCTTGATATAACTCTAATTTGTGAATTACCAAAAATTGGTCCAGAAAGAATTAAAATGAAAAAACGTTTAGCTAGTATCTGTAATCTTCCAATTGAACGAATATCCATTAAAGCCACTACCTCAGAAACACTTGGATTTATCGGCAGAAAGGAAGGATTGAGCGCAGTAGCAACAGTAACATTAATTCTGCCAATAAATACTGATTAAGGTTAGGCAAAAATGAGTAACCCATTGCACTATTTTCTGTGCCAATTTGCAACATTAGGGCCTATTGGTAAAAGTTTACCAGCACCTGGCACTGCTGGCTCCTTAGTGGCTATTATATTAGGATATTATTTGCTACCAATTGGTTGGTTACCCTTCTTAGTTTTAACAGTAATTGTTACTTTTATTGGTGTATTTGCAGCAGATATCTACTCGAAAGAGACAAATACTCATGACTCAGGAAAAATTATTATAGATGAAGTATCTGGACAATGGATAACTTTGCTATTTATCCCTTATGACAATTTATATTTTATTGCGGCCTTTCTATTATTTAGGCTATTTGATATTATAAAATATTGGCCTGTTAGCTGGGCTGAGAGGTTGACTGGCGGGATAGGAGTGATGGCCGATGATTTAGTTGCAGGTTTTATGGCTGGAATAATCCTTTTTTGTTATAGTAATTGGTAGGAAATTAAAAGTGGAAAAGTTATCGTTTTATGCACAAAACCTCATATTGAGCCTAAAACAAAAGGGGGAACGTGTCTGTTGCGCAGAGTCTTGCACCGGTGGAATGATAACAGCAGCTCTAACTGAGATACCTGGTTCATCTTCTGTTCTTTCAAGAGGATTTGTAACCTATAGCAATCAGTCAAAAATAGATATGCTAGGCGTTAAGCTAAAAACATTAGAATTGCATGGTGCAGTATCTGGACAAACGGTTTCCGAAATGGCCAGTGGCGCAATTACTGCAAGCAATGGAGAAGCAGACTACGCCATAGCAGTTTCTGGTGTTGCTGGGCCGGATGGAGGCAATAAAGAAAAACCAGTAGGACTAGTTTATATTTGTATTCTAAAAAAAGGCGAAGTTGGCGAAATAAAAAAATATATATTCAAGGGAGATAGACATTCAGTTCGTCATCAAACGGTTATAAAGGCATTGGATAACCTTACTCAATTAGTTTGATTTAAGTTTTGATAAAGTGCGTCTGCTCTATTTTCAAATGCTTTAACCATTCGCCTAACAGCCTCTGTAAATAAGCTTTCCATTACTGTTTGTAGTAATCTGTTTTTAAATTCAAAATCCACGTAAAAATCTATCTCACATCCGTTGTTATGCGGCAAAAACTTCCAATGATTTTGAAGATATTTAAATGGGCCATCTGCATAACTGGTATCAATGATAAGTGTCTCCTTATCAATTATTACCCTAGATGTAAATTGTTCTTTAAATATCTGAAAACCAATGATTAATTCTGCGGTAATTTCTTTTTCAGTCTCCGATCTTATTCTAGAAGCAAGACACCAGGGAAGGAATTCTGGATATCGTCTTACATCAGCAACTAAATGAAACAAATCTTCTGGCTTATGGTTTATTATTTTTTTTTCCGAATGAATTGTCATTATGTGAGCATTTTTTCTCGTGCTGTTTTTAAAGCTGCAAAATCAGCATCCGCGTGATACGAAGAGCGTGTTAATGGTGTAGATGCCATCATCAAAAATCCTTTTTGCTTACCCAATCCTGCAAAATAAGAAAATGAATCTGGTGTTACAAATCTATCAACAGGTGCATGTTTTGGAGTTGGTTGGAGATATTGACCAATCGTCATAAAATCAACGTGAGCCTCTCTTAAATCATCCATTATAGAGGCCACTTCATCATCTGTTTCACCTAGCCCAACCATTATACCTGATTTAGTAAAAATCATTGAATCCATTTTTTTTACTTGAGCCAATAATGAAAGAGAATGCTCAAAACGAGCACCAGGTCTAATGGTACGATATAACCTTGGTACAGTCTCCATATTATGATTAAACACATCTGGCTTTGCCTTAACCACAATCTCTAAGGCACCTGGTTTTCGAAGAAAATCAGGTGTGAGAATTTCAATAGTGGTTAGCGGAGATACAGAACGTATGGCTGTTATTGTTTGAGCAAAATGATAAGCGCCTCCATCTTCTAAATCATCTCTGTCAACTGAAGTAATAACAACATGATTTAGCCTTAACTGTGCTACTGCCTGGGCAACATTATCTGGTTCATGTGGATCTATAGATTCTGGCCTCCCGGTCGCAATATTACAAAAAGCACAAGCGCGTGTACAAATTGAACCAAGAATCATCATCGTTGCATGTTTTTTAGACCAACATTCACCAATATTTGGACATGCAGCCTCTTCACAAACAGTAACTAGATTTAAATCACGCATCAGATTACGCGTTTCCAAAAATTTATCACTATTGGGGGCTTTCACTCTTAACCATTCTGGACGTTTTGGTTGAGGGATTGCTTTATTTTTTTGTTTTTCTGGGTGGCGTTTGCCCCCTATCGTTCTATTAGGAGTTGGCAATATAGTCTCCTTTACATCCTTAAGACAGTTCAATTTATATTAAATTCATATAATTTATTTTTTCTAGAAATGGATTGCTCTATCAAAGGCGTCAAGAACGGACTCATGCATTGCCTCAGAAATTGTAGGATGCGGGAAGACCGTATGCATTAATTCAGCTTCTGTTGTTTCAAGCGTTCTTGCAATTGCATAACCTTGTATCATTTCGGTTACTTCTGCTCCTATCAAATGAGCACCTAATAGCGCTCCTGTTTTTGAACAAAATATTGTTTTAATAAGCCCTTCATCTTCTCCCATAGCTATAGCTTTACCATTTGCAAGAAGTGGAAAGCGCCCTACTTTTATATCATATCCCTCTGCTTTTGCTTTTTCTTCTGTATATCCAACAGAAGCTATTTGCGGCCTACAATAGGTGCATCCTGGAATCGCATTTTCAGATAGTTGATTTATTAACGTCTTTTTGTTAATGGCTTCAACACAAACAATAGCCTCATGACTTGCTTTATGGGCAAGCCAAGGTGGGCCAGTAACATCTCCAATAGCATAAACACCCTTAATATTAGTAGCACCAAAACCATCTGTTACAATATGGCCTTTTTCTATTTTAACACCAATAGCTTCCAATCCAAGATTTTCTGTATTTCCAATGATGCCAATTGCTATTATTATTTTTTCAGTGGATATTTTTTGCTTTTTTCCACCAATTATAATAGTTGAAGCAACTTCATTTTTAGATTTAGAAATTGATTCGAGCGTTGCTGATGTGTGAATTTTAATACCACGTTTCTCAAAAGACTTATGTGCGATATCTGAAATCTCTCTATCCTCAACATTTAAGATCCTATCCATAGCCTCAACAACTGTTACATCCACTCCCATATCATTATAAAAACTGGCAAATTCTATTCCAATTGCACCAGAACCAACGACCAATAATGATTTCGGTATTTTTTTCGGTATCATTGCATCACGATAAGTTACGATTTTATCACCATCTGCTTCCATACCTGAGATTTGCCGTGGACGAGCACCTGTTGCAAGAAGAATATTTGGGGATTCTAAAAGATAATTAATCTTTCCTTCCACAGCAATTTGCCAACCATCAGCTATTTTATTTTGAATTTTCGCAACGCCGTCTATAACGGTGACCTTATTTTTCTTCATAAGATGAGATACACCAATAGACAAGCGCTCTGCTACCTTACGTGAACGTGCAACTACATTCTTTAGATTTATATTTATGTTACCTTCTATCTCAATACCAAATTCACTCAAATTTGAGACATTATGCTTAAGTTCTGCTGCACGTAGGAGTGCTTTAGTAGGAATACATCCCCAATTTAAGCAGATACCGCCAAGATTTTCTTTTTCAATAACTGCCACCTTCTGACCAAGTTGGCTTGCTCTTATGGCACCAACATATCCGCCCGGACCACCACCAACAACGATTAAATCAAACTTTTGAGAATCAGTCATAACTGCCCTTTATAAAAATTAAATTAGCATTGTAACAGGGTTCTCTATAAACCCTTTAAAAAGCTTTAGCCATTCTGCCCCTAATGCTCCATCAACAATTCTATGATCAGCGGAGAGTGTTACATTCATGATTGTTGCAACGGCGAGCTCGCCATCTTTAACAACCGCACGTTTTTCACCTGCACCAACAGCTAAAATAGCGCTTTGGGGTGGGTTGATTACAGCTGCAAATTCTTTAATACCGAACATTCCTAAATTTGAAATTGTAAAACTGCCACCAGTATATTCCTCTGGTTTTAATTTTCCCTCTCTTGCCCTAGTTGCAAGATCCTTTGTTATAACGGAAAGATCAGATAAACCAATCTTTTCAACGGACCGAATAACCGGTGTAATTAAACCACCTTTGATAGCGACTGCCATACATATATCTGCTGTATCAAAGTAACGGCATCCATCTTCTTCAAACCAGCCATTTACTTCTGGCAATTTCTTCAAAGCCATCGCACTTGCCATAATGATCATATCGTTTACCGAAATTTTTATTCCCTCTGGTGCCATTTTATTGAGCTGGGCTCTATTGTCTAATAATCTATCTATATTACATTCGACTGTAAGATAAAAATGGGGGGCCGTTTGCTTAGATAGTTGTAATCTACTTGCAATAGTGCGCCTCATTGCAGAATGGGGTATAACCACTCCTTCAACAGATTTTATTTGCCCTTCATTAAATACAGAACTTGCTTTTGTTTCCGATTTGCTAAATGCCAGAATATCACGCTTAATAATTCTACCATATGGGCCAGTTCCCTTGATTATCGCAAGGTCAATGTCATGTTGTTTTGCAATCCTTCGAGCCAAAGGGGTTACAAATACTCGCTTGCCTAGTATTTTTATATTTTGACTATCCTTATCACCGGTTTTGTTTGCAGCACCACTGTCTTCTGTTTTAGCTCTAGGCTGTTTATTTTGGGAGAGCGTATCAGTTTTTTTGAAATCTTTGTTCGCATCATCTTTTAACGCATTAACATCAGAACTCATGATGTAAGTTTTATTATTAATATTTTCAGATATTTTATCTATACTTTCCTCATCCTCTAATAAAACGGCAATTACCGAATTTACAGCCACGCCCTCTGTCCCTTCACTAACGACTATCTTAGCAACAATACCATCCTCGATTGCTTCTACTTCCATTGTTGCCTTATCTGTCTCAATTTCTGCAATCACATCTCCTGAACGAACCTTATCGCCTTGCTTTACAAGCCATTTCGACAATACACCTTCTGTCATAGTAGGCGACAAAGCTGGCATTAAAATATCAATTGCCATTTTAAAGACCCTCTTCTGCATAGCAAATTTGCAAGGCAGACCGAATAATATCCTCACTCTGCGGTAAAGCAAGCGCTTCTAAATTTGCTGCATAAGGCATTGGAACGTCTTTACCAGTAACTCTCATTATAGGCGCATCTAAATAATCAAATGCTTTTTCGTTTATCTGCATACCAAGCTCAGCACCGATTCCTGCAAAAGGAAACCCCTCTTCACAAGAAACTAGCCTGTTTGTTTTCTTTACTGATTGCACAATCAATTCAATATCAAGTGGGCGAAGAGTTCGCAAATCTATTACCTCAGCCTCAATTCCTTTTTTACTAAGCTCCTCAGCAGCTTCAAGAGCTCTCCCTACCATAATAGAGAATGCTGTTATAGTGATATCACTACCTGACTTCACAATCTTACCCTTACCAATGGGAACCAACCACTCATCAGTTTCTGGCACTTCAAAACTTTGGCCATACATAACCTCATTCTCAAGGAATACAACAGGGTTTGGGTCTCTTATAGCAGATTTCAATAAACCCTTAGCATCTGCTGCAGACCATGGCGAAACCACTTTCAGGCCAGGACAATGTGCATACCAGCTTGCAAAACATTGTGAATGCTGTGCAGCAACTCTACTAGCAGCTCCGTTTGGACCCCTGAATACAATAGGACATCCCATTTGTCCTCCGGACATATATAGCGTTTTTGCAGCTGAATTTATAATTTGGTCGATGGCTTGCATAGAGAAATTGAATGTCATGAACTCTACAATTGGTCTCAAATTTCCAAAAGCTGCTCCCACCGCTAAACCAGTAAATCCATGTTCCGTAATTGGTGTATCAATTACGCGCTTTTCGCCGAACTCATCGAGCAAACCTTGAGTGACTTTATAGGCTCCTTGATATTCCGCGACTTCTTCTCCCATTATAAAGACTCTATCATCGCTTCTCATTTCTTCAGCCATCGCATCTCGCAATGCCTCTCGAACAGTCATATTTTTAACGGAACCATCCCAATTCATTTCCTGCGTTAAAACAACTTGTGGCACTTTTGAAGCTGAATTAAACTGAGTTTCATTAGCACCATCATTCGATTTGCTGTTTATGTTTTCGGTGTCTGACTCACCTTCGACACTTTGTATGTGTCCATCATCATTTTCAGTCTGAAAGGTTGCTATCACAGTACCGACTGGTACTGACGTGGTGCCCTCATCAATCATTAATTGGGTGACCACACCATCCTCTACCGCTTCAACTTCCATCGTTGCTTTATCAGTTTCTATTTCTGCAATAACATCGCCTGAACGAATTTCATCGCCTTTTTTTACAAGCCATCTGGATAATACCCCCTCCGTCATTGTTGGAGATAATGCTGGCATCCTTATTTCATTCGACATAGGTAATACCTTTTTTACTTTTTTTAGAATAACTCGATTAATAAAATGATTTCAAAGTATACAGCTTCAAAATAATTATTCAGCTACTTCTATTAAAACATCTGTAAAAAGTTCATTGGACGATGGTTCAGGTGATTCGAGCGCTATTTCTGTTGCATCTGACACTATTTTTTTGACCTCTGCATCTTGTTGTTTTAGCACCGTCTCATCTATTCCTTCTCGCAATAACAAATCTCGTAAATGGTCTATGGGATCATGCTGTTTACGCATTGCATCAACTTCCTCGCGAGTGCGGTATTTTGCAGGGTCTGACATCGAATGACCTCGATATCGATAAGTTTTCATCTCCAGGATGAATGGACCCTTGCCAGAGCGAGCATAATGTAATGCCTCTACACCAGCCTCCCATACTGCTAAGACATCCATACCATCAACTTGTTTTCCGCTAATTCCATAAGCTGCACCACGTTCATATAAATCTGTTCCAGCAGTGGACCTCGGTGTCGATGTACCCATTGCATATTGATTGTTTTCAATTATAAAAATAACAGGTAGCTTCCACAAAGCAGCCATATTAAATGTTTCGTATACTTGACCTTGATTTGCAGCTCCATCTCCAAGATAGGTCATAGCTACGCCGCCATCATTTTTATATTTATGTGCAAAACCAAGTCCAGCACCAATTGGGACTTGCGCACCAACAATTCCATGTCCCCCATAGAAATTTTTTTCACGGCTGAACATATGCATTGACCCACCCTTTCCTTTTGAATATCCAACCTCTTTGCCTGTAAGTTCAGCCATAACACCCGCTGGTTCCATTCCACAAGCAAGCATATGACCATGATCTCTATAAGATGTCACAACACTATCGCTATCTTCATTTACAGATTGTAATCCAACTACAACAGCCTCCTGCCCTATGTATAAATGACAAAACCCGCCTATTTTTCCCATCCCGTAGAGTTGACCTGCCTTTTCTTCGAATCTTCTAATAAGAAGCATATCACGATGCATCGATAACAGACTCTCCTTATCAGGCTTTCTATTTACAAGAGCTCGTGTAGATTTAGGAGGCCTACCAGATTTACTAGGATTTTTAACACGTGTTTTCTTAGGTCTAGGCGGCAAGATAAATGATCTCCTGTTGATTTAAACTTTTTTACAAGTTTCAGAAATATTGATTAATTTATGGCATATTAATAAAAAATGATATCTACAGTTTGTTGGAAATTTAAACTTTTTGCAACTATTTTATCTCATTGTTTTTTATAATTTTTTTTATTTTAAACTGAATTTTGGTTAATAATATAAACAGTTATTATATCAAAAAGATGAAATTAGTTTTTATTAGTTAAGACTAGTATATCATTTTCAGCAAAGAGGCCAAGCTCTCTGCGAGCTATTTCCTCTAACATATCTTTATCAATAAAGTCACTGCTTATAAGAACAATGCGAGCCTCAATCTCTGCATTTTTCTTTTCTAATAGATACAAATGTTCTTGTGCTGAAGCAATTTTTCTATCCAAATTATCAAGTACTAGGAGCCCCCGTTCACCCGCAAGGGAATGAAACCCAAAAAATGCAACTAAAGTCCCAAGAATAACGAAGCTACCAAAATAATTCAAAGGATTATTATGTGATTTATTCACTCTCAATTTTAAACCCATTTGTTATAAACAAATAATTTGTTCAAAGTGAATCAAATTCAAAATACTGTGTCAACAAAAACTATTGTAATGAGTATATACAAAGAAATATATCAAGGGCGCAAAATAGTTTTTCCAGCAAATTGAGATGTAGAACCTAATTCTTCTTCTATTCTTAAAAGTTGATTATATTTTGCTAGCCTATCTGAACGAGACAAAGAGCCTGTTTTTATTTGGCCTGCATTTGATGCTACCGCTAAATCCGCAATAAAGTAATCTTCTGTCTCGCCAGAACGATGCGAGATTATCACCCCAAATCCAGATTTTTGCGCCAATGAAATTGCGTTTAAGGTCTCTGTTAAGGTGCCAATTTGATTTACCTTAATCAAAATTGCATTTGCTGATTTTTCTTCTATACCTCGTTTAAGCCTTTTTGCATTAGTGACAAACAAATCATCTCCTACGATTTGAACTCTATTACCTATCATCGCGGTTAGTTGGTTAAAAGCACTCCAATCATCTTCATTTAGTGGATCTTCGATGGAAATGATTGGATAATTTGATGTCAACTCGTGCCACATATTAATCATTTGTTCACTATTAAGAACTTTTTTTTCACCTAATAGATGATATTTTCCATCTTTATAAAATTCTGATGCGGCCGCATCTAAAGAATATACAATATCTTTTCCAAGAGATAACCCAGCTTTTTCAATTGCTTTACTAATAAAGTCTAATGCTTCTATTGAACTATTAATAGCTGGAGCAAATCCTCCCTCATCGCCTACTGATGTAGATAAACCTTTCTTTGTTAATTCAGATTTTAGAGAGTGGAAAACCTCAACTCCCATTTGAAGGCTCTCTGAAAAACAACTCGCCCCAACTGGCATTATCATAAATTCCTGTACATCTAATCCATTATTAGCATGGGCACCACCATTCAAAAT
The DNA here is from genome assembly GCA_902573725.1 of uncultured SAR116 cluster alpha proteobacterium. Taxonomy (GTDB): domain Bacteria; phylum Pseudomonadota; class Alphaproteobacteria; order Puniceispirillales; family Puniceispirillaceae; genus UBA5951. The sequence continues at coordinate 3,881 of CACGLE010000025.1, read as the reverse complement.
ATTCATCATGGGCGTTGGCAAAATATGAGAGTTAACTCCTCCTAAATATTGCCATAAAGGCAACTCAACACTATCTGCCGCCGCTCGAGCGACTGCAAGGCTAACACCTAAAATTGCATTTGCGCCAAGTCTAGATTTATTTTCGGTTCCATCAAGCTCAATTAAGTCTAAATCAATATTGCGCTGGTCTAGTGCATCCATTCCTGATAATGATGCAAATATTTCATGATTAACCGCATTTACAGCCTTTAAAACTCCTTTACCATTATAAGATTTTTTATCACCGTCTCTTGCTTCCACTGCCTCATAGGCGCCAGTTGACGCACCTGAAGGAACAGCAGCCCTACCAAATGCTCCATCTTCAAGAAACACATCAACTTCAACTGTTGGGTTTCCTCGAGAATCTAAAATTTGTCTTGCTTTAATATCAAGTATTACTGACATTACTATCCTCTTTTATTAATTGAGTATTACCGGTAATTTAAAAAAAACATATTTAACAAACTAATAATCCTTTATTTTATGTTTATTTTAGATGACATAAACTATGAATTGAACTTAACTGTAAAAGCAGAGTTTGCATTTCTTTTAAATTCAACATATTAGGACCATCGGAAGGAGCCTCATCAGGATTTTCATGGCTTTCAATGAAAATACCGCAAACACCCGCTGCAACAGCGGCACGCGCTAATACAGAAACGAACTCGCGTTGTCCACCAGACGAACTACTAAGTCCTCCTGGTTGTTGCACTGAATGAGTGGCGTCAAAAATAACTGGGTATCCTAAATTTGCCATTTGAGGTAAAGATCGCATATCAGAGACAAGCGTGTTATAACCAAAACTTGTTCCACGTTCTGTCAAAATGATTTTATCATTACCCGTTGAGGCAATTTTTGCAGCAACATGTTCCATATCCCAAGGCGCTAAAAATTGGCCCTTTTTTATATTAACAATTGCATTAGATTCACCTGCAGATATAAGCAGATCAGTCTGCCTACACAAAAACGCAGGAATTTGTATAATATCAACAACTTCTGATGCAATATTACATTGCTCAGGTAAGTGAATATCTGTTAACGTTGGGCAATTAAATTCTTGCTTTACATTTTCTAAAATGCGTAAGCCCTTATCCATGCCAACTCCCCTTGCCGAATTAACAGAAGTTCTGTTCGCTTTATCAAAAGAAGATTTGTAGATAAAATTTACACCTGCTTTTAAGGAGGCTTTTACCAATGCTTCCGCATGATATAGTGCGTGGTCCTTACTTTCAATTTGACAAGGTCCTGCTATAAGAGCGAGGGGTAAACCAGGACCAATATTGAAGGAACCAACTGTGATAGGAAGCATATAAATCTCCGAAAACGATTAATTATTATACTAATCTTGAATGTTTTCCAGCTGCTGACACAAATTCAGTGAATAATGGATGCGGCTGAAATGGTTTTGATTTTAATTCTGGATGAAATTGTACTGCAATAAAAAAAGGGTGGTCTTTTCGCTCCACAATTTCTGGCAATCTGCCGTCAGGAGATAAACCAGAAATGAATAGTCCAGCATCTTCAAGGAGCTTTTGGAAGTTGATATTTACTTCATATCGATGACGGTGACGTTCTGATATTTCAATAGTATTATATATTTGATAAGCAAGGCTTTCCCTAGTAATATGACATTCATAAGCACCAAGCCGCATAGTTCCACCTAAATCATCAAAATCTGTCCGTTGTTCTTTTGAGTTACCAGTCGCCCATTCTGTCATTAAACCAACAAGCAAATCACCGCCGCTTCCAAATTCACTAGAATTAGCATTTGGTAGATTACCGAGCGCACGTGCCGACTCTAGAACTGCCATTTGCATACCAAAGCAAATTCCGAAAAATGGTATATGTCTTTGCCGAGCAAAACGAATAGCATTTATTTTGCCCTCAGAACCTCTTTTCCCAAAACCACCAGGAACAAGAACTCCAGATATATTACTTAAATAATGGGAAAGAATATCGTCATTTTCTGTCTCAAACACTTCTGAGTCTATCCATTCAACTTCAACTTTTAATTTATTTGCAATTCCCCCATGGGTTATTGCCTCCCCAAGAGATTTATAGCTATCCTGTAAAGATGTATATTTACCCACGATGGCTATAGTAATTTTACCCTCTGGATTCTCAAAATCATAGGCAATGGACTCCCATCTTTTTAGAACTGGTTTTTTTTCATCAAGATTAAAATGACGACAAATTTGGGTGTCAAATCCTTGTGAATGGTAGGCTAATGGAACTTGATAAATACTTCTTGCATCTTCTGCAATTATCACATCAGCCGCAGCAACATTGCAAAACTGCCCAATTTTGTTTTTTTGATCTAAGGGCACTGGTCGCTCTGTTCTGCACAAAAGTATATCTGGTTGCAGCCCGACTGATTGAAGCTCCTTAACTGAATGCTGAGTTGGCTTAGTTTTAAGTTCACCTGCAGCATGAATGAAGGGAAGCAGAGTAACATGAACTATGCAAGAACCATTGCTACCCAAATCATTTCTTAATTGTCTTATAGCCTCAAGAAATGGAAGGGACTCTATATCTCCAACAGTTCCGCCTATCTCGCATAAAACGAAATCTTCATCTGTTATATCATTTCTAACAAATTCTTTAATAGCATCTGTTACATGGGGTATGACTTGTATCGTTGCACCTAAATAATCCCCTCTTCTCTCACGAGCCAATACATCTGAATATATTCTCCCAGTGGTGACATTGTCTGTTTTCTTCGTAGTAACTCCAGTGAACCTTTCATAATGACCTAGATCAAGGTCTGTCTCTGCACCATCATCAGTCACAAAAACCTCTCCATGCTGAGTTGGAGACATCGTCCCTGGGTCTACGTTTAAATAGGGGTCTAGCTTTCGCAATCGAACCTTATACCCTCTTGATTGCAACAATGAGCCAAGAACCGCTGAAGCAAGTCCTTTCCCAAGAGAAGAGACAACTCCACCAGTGATAAAAATAAAACGGGTCATTGGCGCCCCTTTAATCTTTGATTAATGCGCATAAGACTCGAGAATTTACCCATTATTATTGCTCGGTTGGGACTGTAGGCGTTTCCGGAATAACAGGTGCTGATTGGATAACCTCATCAACAATAGATGTAGACTGACGACCATTGCCTGCAAGAATGGCTAAACCTATTGAAGTAAGAAAGAAAGCTGCTGCAAGAAATGTTGTAATTCTTGTCAACAAGTTGGCAGTTCCTCTAGCTGTCATAAAGCCACCACCACCACCGCCACCAATACCTAGAGCACCACCTTCGCTTCTTTGCAATAACACGACACCCACTAATGCAACAGCAATCATGATATGAATAGTTAATAAAATGGTAGTCATTTTTTTTCACCGATTTAAGATAAAATAAAATATTCTTATCTTTTAAAACATCGCATTGCAAAAGGCAAAGCTAAAAATTAGTTATGCAAAAACATACATTTTTTCTATATGCAAATTTGTTTGAATTTTTCCGCAGATAGAGAAGCGCCCCCCACCAGAACACCATCAACTGTTATCAATGATTTTATTTGGTTTGCATTTTCTGGATTAACGGAGCCACCATAAAGAACTTGTACTTTTGATTTTAAACTTGTCTTTTCAAATAAAAGTGATTTTATAAATTGATGAATTTCATCAATTTCTTCTAACTTTGGAATAAGACCAGTGCCAATTGCCCAAATAGGTTCGTAGGCAATTATAAACTCTAGATTATTTAAGTCCGACCCATAAATAATAGACAGCTGTTCTGCAAGAATATCCTTTGTCTCATTGTTTATATATTGGTCATGCGTCTCTCCAATACATAATATCACTTTTAGACCAGCCAATTTCGCTAAGTGCATTTTCTT
>CACGLE010000024.1 GCA_902573725.1 uncultured SAR116 cluster alpha proteobacterium | reverse complement strand
AAATGAAAGAGGTACAAAAGCATTATTGAGATGATTTTTATCTATTGCATTTCTCTTTTTACAAAGAAGTTTATATGATTCTCAGCTCATTATTGATTTTGTCTGATGATTATTTATAAATTTTTAATTAATGTTAATCAAAGGGTGTTTACCCAAGTTAATGGTTCCACCCATGAAAATTAGGAAGTAACAAAAAGTCGTTAGGGATCAAAATATAATGAGTGTTCGGTTTGCAATTTTAGGAGCAGGGCGCATAGGAATGGTTCATGCACAAGCAATTACCTCAATAAGTGAAGCTTCTTTAATTGCGGTTGCTGAACCGAATGAGTCTGCTGCTTTAGTTGTCAAGCAGCACTTTGGAAACATATTGAGAACTATTGATGAAGTTGCATTGTCTGATGATGTGGACGCAGTGGTAATTTGCACACCGACAAATACTCATGCAGATCTTATTGAAAGGTTTTCTCAAACTAAAAAAGCTATTTTTTGTGAAAAGCCAATTGATTTAAATGTTAACCGTGTAAGACAATGTTTAAAAACTGTTAGTGAGACCGAAACCACTTTGATGGTTGGTTTTAACAGACGTTTTGATCCTGACTTTCAATCACTAAAAGCAACAATTGTCTCAGGTGAAATTGGAAATATTGAGATGGTTACGATTATATCTCGTGATCCTGGTGCACCTCCTTTAGATTATATAACTCAATCTGGAGGTATATTCAGAGATATGACCATTCATGATTTTGATATGGCGCGTTGGATTTTAGGGGAAGAAGTCGAATCTGTTTTAGCATCTGGTTCAGTAATGACAGACCCTAAAATACAAGAAGTTCGTGATTTTGACAGTGTAAATGTAATATTGCGCACCCATTCTGGAAAGCAGTGTTTAATATCTAATTCAAGACGAGCAACTTATGGGTATGATCAACGTATTGAGGTTCTTGGCTCTAAGGGCATGGTCAGTGCTGGAAACACACATGAAAAAAATATTGAGATATCCACAATAAAAGGATTTAAAAAACCACCCTTACTTAACTTTTTTATGACAAGATATGAAAAAGCTTACGCCATCGAAATGGCAGCATTTGTTGAAGCAATTCAAAATAAAAGTATCCCGCCAACTACTGGTGATGATGGTTTAAAAGCACTGATTATAGCGGAGGCAGCATTAAAGTCCGTTGAAAGTGGGAAAAAAATTCAATTAAATGATTTGGAGTAAAATGTGATGGACGGGTATTTTACAGAAAAAGACTGCAAAATTGATCAATTTTTAACACTAATTTCTGAAAAAATTGATCCGTCTTCATTAAAATTTGCAGAAAATTTAGAACATAATATTCCTATATATAGCAACCATACTGTTGTCTCCACTCTAGCTAATCCAATCACCCGACGCCAATTAATGAGTGAGTGGGCCTCAGTTATAAGTGAATTATCAGGCGCATTAGTCATTAAGGGTGGAATCTCTGATTTGCAAATGTTAGAGCAAGTTACCGAGCTCTTTGATAAAATAATTATAAAGGAAAAAGCTGAAAATAGCGGTGGGGATCATTTCGGGGAAAAGGGTGCAAACGACCGTGTGTGGAATTCACTTCAAAAACTTTGTATACACAACCCAAACCTATTCTCTCGTTATTTTTCTAGCATAGCTCTTGCTGCTGTATGCGAAGCTTGGTTGGGTCCATGGTATCAGATGACCTCCCAGGTAAACTTAGTTAGACCAGGGGGCAAGGCTCAAACCTGTCACCGTGATTATCATTTAGGTTTTATGACCCCCAAACAAGCTGAAAATTTTCCAAAGCATGCACATTTACTTTCAATGTCCCTTACCCTTCAAGGAGCAATTGCCCATTGCGATATGCCAATAGAGAGCGGACCAACAAAGCTGTTGCCTAATTCACAGAGATACAATGCTGGCTATATAGCAACACTTCTTCCTAGCTTTCGCCAAATTTTTGAGGAAAATTATATTCAAATACCTTTGAAAAAGGGAGATATGCTTTTTTTTAATCCTGCTCTTTTTCATGCTGCAGGTGAAAACAAGTCAGAAAATATTCAAAGGATGGCAAATCTTCTTCAAATTTCCTCTCCAATGGGCAGGTCACTCGAAAGAATTGACCGAACATCAATGGTTGAGGCTTTATACCCAGCAATTAAGAAACTTAATTTAACTGGCGGTGAAAGAGCAGCCGTTATAGCAGCAGCAGCAGAAGGGTACCCCTTCCCCACCAATCTTGATACTGACCCACCAGTCGGGGGATTAGCTTCTGAGAGCCAGGCAGAATTACTAAATAGAGCTTTAAACGAAAATATGAGCGAAGACGACTTTCAAATAGCACTTCACAATAATAACAGTAAGCGTCTTCCATAATCAGGTGAAAAATGTCTAATCTTTTACGGAAACCTACAAGCGAATTTGGAAAAATTCATGATTTAAATGCGAGTACTGCCAATGGCCCTCATTTAGAAAACTGGAATTATGTTGGATTTACACTTTACAAGCTAAAATCGGGTGAAACTGCGAGCGATGAAACCAATGAATATGAATGTATTTTAGTGATGATAGAAGGCAAAGCTGAAATAAACGCTGCAGGCCAGAACTGGGGTGTTTTGGGTGATAGAATGGATGTGTTTGAAAAAAAGCCCCCTCATTCTCTTTATATTCCAAATGGACAAAAATGGTCCCTCAACGCCAAAACCGATTGTGTCATAGCCGTATGTTCTGCCCCAGGTAAAAGCGGGCATCCAGCGAGAAAAATAGAACCAAATGGGATAAAGCTAATTAAAAGAGGGAGTGGAAGTAACACACGTTATATTCACAATATTGCAATGGAAGAAGAGGATTATTGCGACAGTCTTTTAGTTACCGAAGTTTTTACACCTGATGGAAACTGGTCGTCCTATCCTAGCCATAGGCACGATGAGGATGATTTCCCGAATATAACCTATTTAGAGGAAACATATTATCATCGCATTAATCCAAAAAACGGCTTTGGCATGCAGCGTATATACCATGAGGATGGATCTATTAATGAGATAATCGCCGTTTCAGATGGTGATCTAGTACTCGTTCCAAAAGGGCACCATCCATGTGGAGTGCCTTATGGATTTGAGATGTATTACTTGAATGTAATGGCGGGCCCATTGCGCAAATGGAGATTTAAAACCGAACCTAACGTTCAATGGATTGTTGATAGAGATTCAAAATAAAAATTTGCTGGCTGCATTAATTTATAGGTAAATGAGACCCCTTAATTGCATAGCATGACTCAATTTATTTATGTTAATTATCTAAATTAACGAAACATTGGTGGTCGAGCATCCACCCATTCACCTTTATTTTTAGCCGAAGCTACCGCAGCATGAACTGCTGCTATTGACCTTAAACCATCAGCAGCCCTTGGAAGACCGTCTCGCTCTTGACCTTTAATTGTATCAGCTAAATCACAATAAATATTGGCTACTGCTAGAGGAAAACCCTCTGGGTGCGCTATTGCTACACGAGATAGTCGATTTGCATCTTCATGAAGTCCCTTTTCGCCTTTTTCCAAAACTTGAGTTCGTCCCTCTAACGGGGTATAAATTAATTGGTTAGGTTGCTCTGAATGCCAACGCAAACCACCTATTTCACCAAAAATCTGAAAATCAAAGCCATGTTGCCTTCCAATTGCAATTGAGGATGTCCATAATCGCCCGACAGTACCCTTGCTCATTCTAAAATTGACCATTGCATCATCTTCTAATTCTCTACTGGCAATAACTGAAGCAAAATCAGCGGATAACGATTGAACTTCATCATCACAAATAAAACTTGCCATGTGTAAAGCATGAATACCACAATCAGCAAATTGGCCGGAAACCCCAGCCATTGTGGGATCATACCTCCACCGAACACGCGGGTTATCTGCATCACTCTGATTACCATGATGCCCGTGGCTAAAATTAGTCACTACCAAACGCACTTTACCTATTTCACCAGAACGAACCATGGCTCGAGCTTGACGGACCATTGGATAAGCTGAGTATGCATAATTTACAGCGCAAATCTTACCAGATTTTTGGGCAATATTTACTATTTCTTCTCCTTCTTCCACACTCATAGTCATCGGTTTCTCACAAAGCACATTAAATCCCGCACTCAAAAACTCCTTTGTAATCTGAAAATGAGTGTCATTAGGAGTTGCAACAGTTACAAGATCAATGCGGTCTTCATGTTTAATTTCGTTTTCAAGCATCTCTTGCCAATTACCATATGCTCGCTCAATGTCCACACCTAAGCTTTGAGCGTATTTCCGCCCTTCCTCTGGTCGATGGTCTAAAGCACCCGCTGTAAATTTGAATAATCCATCTGCTTGCGCTCCCAACCGGTGTGCCGGCCCAATCTGACTTCCCTCACCACCACCAACCATTGCCCAGTTTAATTTTGCCATATCGTTGTCCTTATTTAAAACCAATGCTTTCCAAATATTCTCTATTTTTTCGCGCATCACCAAGCGGGTCTGGGTTAAGCATCGGGTCACAATCTTGTTCTATAGTGCACCAGCCTTTATATTTTGAGTTCAAAAGAAGTTTACGAATCTCAATAAAATCGACTTCTCCTTCTGATAAGTTACAAAATATGCCTTTTCCACAGGCATCATAAAAGCCAGTGCGATTTGCAATAGCCTCATTCTTGATCTCTAAATTAGTTGATTTAAAATGAACGTAAGTAATTCTATCCATATGTTTTTTCATAAATTTAATCGGGTCAAACCCAGCATAGGTACAGTGGCCCGTATCAATACATAACTTAAGTATTTTTGTGTCAACTTCTGCAAGAATTTTTTCAACTTCTTTTTCGAAATCTATAAAACCGCCTGCATGAGGATGAAGTTCAGGGATTAATCCGAATTCTTCAGCAGCCAGTTTTGCAATTGTTACAATTCGATCACGAAATAAAACCCATTCGTCATGTTCCATAATTTCAGCTTCATCTGCTCTGCCTGCTGTTCGCTCTCGGCGTGGAGAAATGGAGTCAATTAAAACTAGATGTTTTGCTCCGTGCGCCTTCAGTGCCTTGCAGGTTCGGACCGCTCCATCCATAACATCATCCCAGCTATTTAGGTCGTGAAAAGGTCTAAATACAACACCACCAATTAGCTCGAGACCAAATTCATTTAAAGCCTCTGCTAATTCAACTTTATCCTCCGGCATAAATCCTACGGGACCTAATTCAATCCCCTTATAACCTGCCTCTGAACAATCCTTTAATACGTCTCTCCAAGACGGGTTTCGAGGATCATTCGCAAATTCAACACCCCAAGAGCATGGCGCATTTCCAATTTGAATAGACATTTACGAGCTCCTTAAACCTTATTTACTTCAACCCAACTCCCGGCTTGGGCACTCTTTAAAACAGCCTCCACCACTTCAGCAACTGCAAGTCCATCTTTAAATGTAGGCCAAATTGTTGTACCTTTTTCTATTGCTTCAAGGAAGTCTTTTGCCTCAATGATAATAGAGTCTTGATATCCAGTTCCATGTCCCGGCCCAAGGCAAAAAGCCTTAAAATCAGGGTGTTCAGGTCCTGTTAGAATTTTACGGAAACCACGCTGTGATTCCGGTCCTTCAGCGAGATAAAGCCAAATTGCATTTTGATCTTCTTGGTCAAAACGAATTGAGCCTTTTGTACCATGGATCTCATAGCCATAACCCATTTTTCTTCCAGTCGCAGTTCGACTTGAGTAAATATGACCCATCACCCCATTTTCAAAACGACACATAATTTGCGCTTGGTCATCGTTATTCACACTTCCACCAGGGCGAGAAACGTGAACAGTTTCTATATCTGCCATAACCTTTTCGATAGGGCCTAACAACGCAAGTGCTGCATTAATTGGGTGTGGGGCAAGGTCACCTAAATTCCCATTAGAAATACCGTTGCATCTCCAGTTAAATGGGTGTTGAGGATCAGCTAGAAAATCTTCTTCATGGGTTCCTCTAAACCATGTGATATCACCAAGTTCTCCATTAGAGACTAACTTTCGAACAAACTGAGTTGCAGGAGTGCGAATATAGTTAAAGCCGATCATATTTACTATGTTTGCATTTTCAGCATCTGCAACCATCCTGCGAGCATTTTCAATTGTATCAGCAAGTGGTTTTTCGCAGAGGACGGGTTTGCCCAAAGACAAAGCTGCTTTTGCAATTTCGTAATGCGTGTTTTGAGGTGATGCAATAATTACTGCCTCTACGGAAGAATCATTTACAAGTTCCAACCAATTCCCAGTCGCTTTTTTAAAACCAAATTCGTTTCCATACTTTTTAGCATTTTCAAGGGTGCTTGCTGCAATCATTTCTAATTTAGGTCTTAGCTTTGTGTTGAAAACAGCCCCTACGGAAGCCATGGCAACAGAATGAGCTTTACCCATATATCCACCGCCAATAATCCCGATGCCTATATCAGCCATGTATCATTCCTTTAATCTTGATAAATGGGTTTGTAACCTGCTACGAATTGCTTGTATCTTAACACAAGGTAGGGTGCAAGATTCATTTAAAACAGGAAAAATTGATGTTTCAACAATAGGAGTGATAAAGTGAGCGACGATACGATCAAACTTACAACAGCGCAAGCCATTGTGGGTTGGCTATCCTCCCAATTTATAAAAATTGATGGGAAAGAAAAACGCCTATGCGGTGGTGGTTTTGGAATTTTTGGCCACGGAAATGTTACATGCCTCGGTGAGGCGCTCTATAACCATAAAGAAGAATTACCACTTTATCGTGGTCAAAATGAACAAAGTATGGGATTTGCAGCAGCGGGATATTCAAAATATTGGTTAAGAAAGCGTTTTATGTTTTGTACTGCAAGTGCTGGTCCAGGAACAGCTAATTTGTTGACAGCAGCAGGACTTGCCCACACAAACAGATTACCCATGCTAATGCTATGTGGTGATACTTTTATCACACGACTACCAGATCCGGTGTTGCAGCAAATTGAAAATTTTTCAGATCCTACCTATGGTGTAAACGATGCGTTCAAACCTGTAACTCGCTATTGGGATAGAATTACCCACCCTGCACAGGTATTACAAACGCTGCCCGCTGCTATCGCAACCATGCTTGATCCTGCAGATTGTGGTCCATCATTTATAGCATTACCACAAGATGTGCAAGGGTGGACTTTTGATTATCCTAAATCATTTTTTGACCGAAGAGTGCACCAAGTGCGCCGTCAAAGCCCCGATAAAGAAGAAATTTCTTCTGCTGCAGAACTTTTGATGTCTGCCAAAAGACCAATAATTATCGCTGGTGGCGGCGTGCAATATTCAGGTGCCGTATCAGAACTCATTAATTTTGCCAAAATACATAACATACCGATAGTGGAGACAATTGCAGGTCGCGCAAATCTTTTAGACAGGGACCCATTTAACATTGGGCCGATTGGAGTTACCGGTTCCAACAGCGCCAATACAATTGCAAATAAAGCAGACCTTATTATTGCTGTTGGAACACGTTTACAAGACTTCACCACAGGTTCTTGGACAGTTTTTTCAATGGATTCAAAATTTATTTCAATAAATGCTGCCAGGCATGATGCCACAAAACATTTATCACTTCCTATTGTAGGTGATGCAAAGCTAGCGTTAACATCACTCAGCAAAGCTTGCTCAGGTTTTAAAGCATCTTCTGAATGGATGTCTTTTGCACAAGATGAGCGAAAGAAATGGGATGCTTATGTTTCTGATAATATATCAGTCGTAAATAATCGCCCAAATTCTTATGCTCAAGCAATCGGAGTTGTTAATGCAATTTGTGATAAAAGAGATCGCATAGTAGCTGCAGCTGGTGGACTACCAGCTGAGGTAACAGCAAATTGGCGAACCCTTGATATTGGAACGGTTGATGTTGAGTTTGGGTTTTCATGCATGGGATATGAAATTGCTGGTGCATGGGGAGCAAAAATTGCCCAAAGTCAGAATGAACCCGAAAGAGATACAATTAGCTTTTGTGGTGATGGCTCTTATTTAATGCTGAATTCTGATATTTATTCAAGCGTTTTAAGTAATAAAAAACTCATTATAATATTGCTAGATAATGGCGGTTTTGCAGTTATTAATAAATTGCAAAACAATACAGGAAACGAAAGTTTTAATAACTTAATTTCTGACTGTCCCACTATTAACGAACCATTTAATGTCGACTTTGAAGCACATGCCACTTCCATGGGTGCAATGGCTGAAACAGTATCCAACCCCCACGAACTCACCGATGCATTTCATAGAGCAAAGGCATCAGATAGAACATATGTGATTATAATGAAAGTTGACCCATATGAGGGTTGGACTGCAGAAGGTCACGCATGGTGGGAAGTTGGAACACCGCAAGTGGCAAACAATGATAAAGTATATGATGCACATATAAATTGGGAAAAGACGCGTAAACGTCAGCGTCGGGGAGTATGATGAACGCTCTAATAGAAGGAATTCAGAAAAACAAATTTGCAGTACTAGGGCGGGCGGGAATGGATATGTTTGCAGACCCCATTGGCGTAAAAAGCGAAAAAGCGAGCACCTTTAAAGCAGATTTAGGTGGTTCATCAGCAAATATATGCGTGGGTCTATCAAAGCTTGGCTCTTATTCGGCCCTTATTACTAGTGTTTCAGATGACGCTGTGGGTCGGTTTTGCGTAAACCGGCTAAAATATTATGGTGTAGACACACAGTTCGTAAAATATATTAGTGGTGAATATCGCACATCACTCGCTATATATGAGAGTTGTATGAACAATTTTCAAAATGTAATTTATCGCAATAACGCAGCAGATTTTCAAGTAACTAATGAAGATATAAGTAGAATTAACTATGGCGATTTTGGAGCGTTAATCGCTACAGGCACAGTTTTAGCTTGTGAACCGTCTAGGAGTGCTACATTTTTGGCCTTTGAAAAAGCAAAAGAAGCAGGATTGCCTATAATATTCGATATTGATTATCGACCTTACTCTTGGTCCTCACCTGAAATTGCGTCTGATGTGTTAACACACGCTGGTAAACAGAGTGATTTGCTCATTGGTAATGATGAAGAATTTGACTTTATGGCTGGCGGAATCAAAAAAGGCCTTAACGTAGCAGAGCGTCTGGCAAAAAACAGTGAACTTATAGTAATTTATAAAATGGGTAGCGAGGGGGCAATAACATTTGCTAGTGGTAAAGAGATTCACACAGGTATTTTTCCAGCCGTACCTGTAAAACCAAATGGGGCAGGAGACAGCTTTATGGCAGGGTTACTTTCGTCAATATCAGAAGGAAGAGATTTAAAGGAAGCTATCTATAGAGGGTCAGCTTGTGCGGCAATCGTGGTATCAAAACCAGGCTGTGCTCCAGCTATGCCTACTCATGATCAATTGGATGCATTTATGAAGAAGCATCCTCAACCAAAGGCAGTTTAATATGCACATACCTCCTTATGATAATGAAAATAACCCTATTGTGGATACTAACAACAAAACTGTGCCCCTGAATTACTTTAACATTGTAAAGCTCAAAAAGGGAGAGGCCTTTGAATATCAAGTACCTGGATATGAAACGTGCATAGTACCTGCTACTGGTACAATCAACATAAATGTTGAGGGCATGGAGTTCAAGATGCTTGGAAATAGAGTTGAGGATGTTTGGGATGGAGAACCGGAAGGTGTTTATGTTCCAGTCGGAGCAAAAGCAGAAATGGCTTGCATGTCAGAAAATGCAGAAGTTTTTATTGCAGGGGCAAAATATGATAAAGTTCTTATTCCTTTTGATGTGCGAGAATATGATTTAGTACAATATGGCTCTGATGAAACAAAAACACATCGAAAAATCAAACACATTTTAGGTCAAAAACAACATGATAAAGTTGGTAGATTATTAGTTAGTGAATTATTTACAGTTGGTGCCGGAGGCTGGTCAGGGTTTCCGAGTCACAAACATGATACAAACCGAATTCCAAAAGAAACACATCACGATGAAACCTATAATTTCCGTTTCAAACCAAATTGGGGCTCTGGTCTGCAGATGCTTCAACGGAGTGATAATGAATCAGGAGACGCTTATCACATTGTTGACGGCTCCACAATTTGTATTGATCACGGCTATCATCCCTGTTGCGTTTTACCTGGATATGAAATGTATTATTTCACTATTCTGGGGGGTCTAAGCCAACGAAGTTTAATTCAATATTTTCAACCAACGCATGCTTATCAAGTGGAAACAATCCCAGGAATTAAAGATATGATTGCAAAATTCAAATGAGCATAGCAACACTCGCAGAAGTGCTTCAACCTGCATTCAAAAATGGTTACGCGGTCGCAGGACTTGTGACGCTTGGATGGGAAGACATGTGCGCTTTCGTGGCGGCAGCAGAAGCTGAAAATGTTCCTATCATTCTTCAGGCAGGACCATCATGTAGGGAACATACTCCTTTACCTATTTTAGGTAAAATGTTTCGATACTTAGGCGAGAATTCCAGTATGCCGGTGGTTGCTCATCTTGACCATGGCTATACATTTGAAGAATGCAAAATTGCGTTAGATTGTGGTTTTACATCAATTATGTTTGATGGCTCTAGAAAACCATTACAAGAAAATATAGATGAGACTGCAAAAATTGCCGATTTAGCCCACTCGGTGGGTGTATCTTGTGAAGGAGAAATTGGATTCGTAGGCTATTCTGGAGGAGAGACTTCTGATGGCACTAAGCCGGAAGAGGCTGCAAGATTTGCGACAGAAACCAACATTGATGCTATGGCAATTTCGGTAGGTAACATTCATCTTCAGCAAAAAAAAGAAGGTGGTTTAGACGAAGATCGAATTAAATCCATTGAGACGGTTTCTGATGTCCCATTAGTTATTCATGGGGGCTCAGGTGTGCCTTTAAATCAAAGAATTAAACTAGCGAGAAATTCAAAAATTTGTAAATTTAATATTGGAACAGAGTTAAGAATGGCTTTCGGCAATGCGCTTAGATTATCTGTAAATCAAGATACTAAGAGATTTGATCGTATCCAAATTTTAAAAGACACACATGACCCTTTAGTTCAAGCAACCAGAAAAGTTTTATCAACTTTAAAACAATAATGATACACAATCTAGTTACTCAAACGTTTCGGTGATTGAAATTAAATTACTACTTCAAAGCCCTCAAACTTTGGAGGCCCAATATAAATGTCCTTATGCTTACCCGCTCCTTGATGTGCTTTTTTAAATGAATCAGACTGTGTCCAGTGTGTAAAGTCCTCCTTAGACACCCAAATGCTATGTGAGGCAAAAACCGTAAATTCTTGGTCAGCATTTTGGTCAACTGACTTAATAAGATTAAACTGTTTGAAGCCTTTTACGTTGGATAAATGTGTATCTCTGGTTCTCCAAATTTTCTCAAAAACTTGCTCTTTACCCTTCAAAATTTTAAATCGATTGATTGCTATAAACATTCATACTGTCCTTATTTTGGAAGCGATTCTAAAAGAGAATTTAATTTAATTTTTGCTCTACCCGGTGCATTTGAACTTTTTATTTGTTCAATATTAGAGTAGTTGTTATCAACGATAATCAGGCCAATCATACCTGCGCTTTTATGAGGGGAGCATCTATAATAGTAAATTCCCGGATCTTCGAATTTTAAAGTTACCTCTTCTCCGGCGGAGGAACTAAACTTCAAATTATTTGGTGATACAACCATTTCGATATTGTGACCTTTATCGACTGGAAGCCAGGTTACGCTATCTCCGCTCGAAATGCTTAGTATCTCCTTTTCAAATGCTAATCTATTACCTGCACTATCTCTATCATTCATTGTCACTTGATAATTTGCTCCAAAACTGTTTTGCGAGAAAAAAAACAAACAAAGCAAAAATATAATTTTCATATGTTTCATTATTATCCCCTAATTAACTTGAAAAAAATGGGTGTCAGATACTTTTTCCATCTTACCTTTATGGCTAACATAACCAATTGGCTTTATAGGGCTAGGTATCTCATCACTATTAAGTATAATAGTGCTTTTTCGTTTATCTGGGTCTGCAATCGGAACGGCAGCCAACAGTTTCTTTGTATAATCGTGCTGCGGGTTCCCAAAAATTTCTGATCTTTTCCCTATTTCAACAATTTTCCCTAAATACATTACTGCTACTCTGTGGCTTATTCGCTCCACAACTGACATGTCATGACTGATGAAAAGATAAGAAAAATTAAATTCAGATTGTAAATCAATGAGTAAGTTTACCACCTGGGCCTGAATTGATACATCTAAAGCGGATACAGCCTCATCAGCAATTATCAAGCGTGGGTTACAAGACAAAGCTCTAGCAATACATACCCGTTGTCTCTGTCCACCAGACAGTTCGTGCGGATACCTGTCAATAAAACTACCGCCAAGTTCCACAACATTTAATAAATACTCTACCCTGCCTAGGACCTCTGATTTTGGTACGAATTTATGTACATATATCGGTTCAGCAATAGCATCACCAATTCTTATTCGTGGATTTAAAGAAGAAAATGGATCTTGAAATACCATTTGCATGGATTTTTTGATTTCGAACAATTCCTTTTTACTGGTTTCAGCCAAGTCACGACCTTCAAAAAAAATCGATCCACGAGTTTTTTGTTCCAGCTGTATTAACGTTCGTCCGGTTGTTGATTTTCCACATCCACTCTCGCCCACCAAGCTTACTGTTTCACCCTCATAAATATCTAAATCAATATTATCAACCGCATGGACATTCCCCTCGGTTTTTGTAAAATAATTTTTTACATAAAAGAGTTTCTCAAGATTTTTTACTTTCAGAAGTGGTTCCTTACTGCTTCTTTTTCGGTCAAAGTTAATGGTTTGTGAAATAGATTTTTTCTTTTTGGTATTCGTTAAATTCTTACTAAGTTTAAATTTTTTAGGTTTTAATTCTCCTTCCATACTCCCTAATCTTGGAACAGAAGATATCAATTTTTTTGTGTAAGAGTGCTGTGGTGAGTGAAAAATATCTCTACAGTGACCTCTCTCAACAATGTCCCCCTTATACATCACGATTACGCGGTCAGCTATTTCTGCTACTACACCCATATCATGGGTAATGAACAACACTGACATTCCGGTCTCAGATTGTAGTACCTTCAGCAAATTTAAAATTTGTGCTTGTATAGTGACGTCCAAGGCTGTTGTGGGTTCGTCTGCAATAAGTAATGACGGACTGGAGGCCAATGCCATTGCAATCATCACTCTCTGACGCATGCCGCCGGAAAGTTGATGTGGATATCGCTTCATCTGGTTTTTTGCCTCGGGAATTCTAACCTTGTTTAATAAGTCAACAGCTCTTTTCTTTACTTCAGTCTTTGTGACGTCATGATGCATTAATATCGCTTCCGTCAGCTGGGTCTCTATATTCAATATTGGGTTTAAAGCACTCATCGGTTCTTGAAAAATCATTGCTAATTCGTTACCACGTTTTTCACGCATTTCTGTTTGAGTTTGGACAGAGAGATCAATAACTGACCCATCCTTTTGTCTTAATTTTATGCTCCCTGAAGTTTTCGCACTTTTTGTAAAATCATTTAGCCTCATTATGGACATTGCGGTAACAGACTTACCTGAACCAGATTCTCCTACGATTGCCAGTGTTTCCCCTTTTTTTATAGAGAAAGATGTACCTTTGACGGCATTCACATCCATATTCTTTAATTCAAACTTTACATTTAAATTAGATACTGAGAGTAATTCCTCTTTTTCCATCGAATTTTCCCCATAAATTTGCCAAAATTTTATTTTCTTAGATGATTTGTTCGTAACATTCGTGCACCGGAATGGAGTAGTGAAATGAAAAATTAGACGGGGTCTGTTCTCTTATTTCAAAAAAGTTATCTGAATTCAGCCACTCTAAGAATTTTTCTTTAGATGCCCACTTAGTCTGACAATTATATGTGGTGAAAATGTCTGAGCACTTTCCACGCATAAGTTCAAAATTAATAAATCCTTTTGCCTTTCGTAATTTTTCTGACCTTAATCTCCAGTCCCGCTCAAAACAGAATAAATAGATATTTAAGATTTCAAATTTATCTACAACAACAAACATGTCTTATTCTCAAAAAAGGATTACTTTATTAATGACAATGATAATCATTATCAATATATTGTAAAGTGATTTTTTATGTTAGTAGTCACACCCGTGGTCGCTCATCTTGACCATGGCTATACATTTGAAGAATGCAAAATTGCGTTAGATTGTGGTTTTACATCAATTATGTTTGATGGCTCTAGAAAACCATTACAAGAAAATATAGATGAGACTGCAAAAATTGCCGATTTAGCCCACTCGGTGGGTGTATCTTGTGAAGGAGAAATTGGATTCGTAGGCTATTCTGGAGGAGAGACTTCTGATGGCACTAAGCCGGAAGAGGCTGCAAGATTTGCGACAGAAACCAACATTGATGCTATGGCAATTTCGGTAGGTAACATTCATCTTCAGCAAAAAAAAGAAGGTGGTTTAGACGAAGATCGAATTAAATCCATTGAGACGGTTTCTGATGTCCCATTAGTTATTCATGGGGGCTCAGGTGTGCCTTTAAATCAAAGAATTAAACTAGCGAGAAATTCAAAAATTTGTAAATTTAATATTGGAACAGAGTTAAGAATGGCTTTCGGCAATGCGCTTAGATTATCTGTAAATCAAGATACTAAGAGATTTGATCGTATCCAAATTTTAAAAGACACACATGACCCTTTAGTTCAAGCAACCAGAAAAGTTTTATCAACTTTAAAACAATAATGATACACAATCTAGTTACTCAAACGTTTCCGTGTCGGTTTCTCTAACACGTCTTAACCAGCGAAATAACTCCACTGAACGTCCTTTTGATTGGTGCTCACTAGAAATCTCAAGCCAATAACCTCTTGGACCAACTACCGTTGCCGCAGAAATCGGCACAAGACTGCCAGCACTTAACTCATATTCAATCATGTTACGGTCCACTACCGCAATGCCAACTGAATTTTTGGCAGCTTGGATAGCTAGCTCGAGCGATGCAAATTCCATTGACGCATTAATAGGTAAATCCGGATGGTTTGCTTCTATCGCAAGCCAATCTTCCCAGAGTGGAAAACGCTGTCCATCGTCAAACACATGCAAAAGACAGCTTGCGCGCATGGCATCTCTATCTTGCAAAAGTTTAGGAGAGCAAACTGCTATATGGTGTTCCAAAAGTAATTGCTGGCTTTCCGAACCTACTGTAGGTTGGTTTCCATAGTGAATAACACAATCCATCCTAATATCGGAACGGGCTTTTGTATGTACAGCTAGTTCAATTCCTGGAAAATGGTGAGGATAAGATAATAGGCGCCGCGTCAGCCAACGGGCTGCCAAAGTCGGTGGCGCAAGTATATTTAATTTACGTTGTTGTACTGAGTTTGTGATGTCACTTATTGCATCTTCCATCAAGCCAAAAATTTCGAAGATTCTACGATGCAAGGACTCACCGTCTTTCGTTAAAGAGACGCTATTACCCACTCTATTGAAAAGATCTATATTAAGAGAGTTTTCAAGAGATTTTATTTGCCTACTGACAGCACTCTGTGTGACACCCAACTCTTTTGCTGCATCTGTGAAGCTTAAACGCTTTCCAACAACCGAAAAAACGCGGAGAGAAGTAAGACTAGCTAGGTTTTTCATAATACGCAGGCCCTGTGCCAATAACTTTCTATTTCAAATTAAATCTACACCTTAAGAAATGTATAAGTCATTACAAAAAAGAATGGCCTCTACAATTTTTAATTAGACTGAATTTCTCAAGTTTAATAATCTATAATCCTTAATAAGCCGACTTTTAAGAACCGCGTCATTTAAAAAAATACGGCTAGGTCCCGTTTTTGAGAGAGAGTGCAGTAACTAATGACTTCTGATAAATTAGAACGAAAGGTGCGCGGCCGACGTGGGCGGCAGCGTGATAATAACTTAACTGCACCCAAAATTATTCAGCGTCCATTCGAAAAACTTATACTCTCCTATCCACCTGTAGAAATCGTTTCTGATGATCAACTAGAAAATATTCACCAAGCATCCCTTAAGTTGCTATCTGAAACTGGTATAGATGTTCTGGATGTTGATGCTCGTGCTATCATGAAATTGGCGGGAGCTGACGTCAAAAATGGTGATATGCGCGTACGATTTGACCCTGACCTTATCTTAGAAGTAATAGAACATGTGCCATCAAAATTCACTCTTCATGCGCGCAATAAGGAGCACAATGTAATTATGGGTGAAAACAACATTGCTTTTGCAATGATGGCAAGTGCCCCAAATTGTTCAGATACAGACACAGGTCGACGCACGGGCAACCAGGAAGACTTTCGTAACTTTTTAAAATTAGCGCAGATGCATAACGTTTTGCATATAACAGGTGGCTATCCTGTAGAACCCGTCGACATTCATCCTTCTGTCCGCCATCTGGATTGCATCCATGACTATATCACATTGACAGATAAAGCTTATTGTATCTATTCGCTTGGGAAGGAGCGTGTTTTAGACACAATAGAAATGACACGGATTGCACATGGATTATCACGAGATCAAATGCGTAAACAACCCTGTATGTTCTCGATTATCAATACGAATTCTCCCCTGCAACTCGATATTCCAATGTTGCAAGGCATCATGGAGTTGTCTGCCATGGGACAGCCGGTAGTAATAACGCCCTTTACACTTGCTGGGGCAATGGCGCCTGTAACAATTGCGGGGGCCATAACCTTGCAGAATGCAGAAGCTCTTGCGGGTATAGCCTTCACACAGATGGTACGCCCAAAAGCGCCAGTAATGTATGGTGGTTTTACATCAAATGTAGATATGAAAACTGGTTCGCCAGCATTTGGCACGCCAGAATACATGAAAGCACAGCACATTGGGGGGCAATTAGCACGAAAATATAAGATCCCCTATCGCTCTTCAAATGTTTGTGCCGCTAATACGGTGGATGCTCAAGCAGCATATGAGTCAGT
>CACGLE010000023.1 GCA_902573725.1 uncultured SAR116 cluster alpha proteobacterium | reverse complement strand
GTTGCAGGAGCAGCTTTAGATGTATTTGAAAAAGAGCCTGCAAAAGAAAATATTTTATTTAAACATCCAAATGTAATTGTTACACCCCATTTGGGTGCTTCTACTACCGAAGCACAGGAAAAGGTGGCATCGCAAATTGCCAATCAAATGGCTGAATATTTGCAGCATGGAGCTATAACAAATGCATTGAATATGGCTTCAGTAACGGCAGAGGAGGCCCCAATTCTGAAGCCTTACATGACACTTGGAAAGTTGTTAGGAGGATTTCTTGGCCAGGTTAATATGGATGGATTAGCTGCCGTACAAATTGAATTTGATGGAAAGTCTGCTAAAATAAATGAATCACCCGTAGTGTCTTCAATATTGGCGGGTTTGTTGTCTCCTAAACTAGATTCAGCAAACTTAGTAAATGCTGCTGCTATTGCTTCTTCCAAGGGCATTGCAGTATCTACTGTTAAACATGATAGAAGATGTGACTATGAGACTATGATTAGAGTATCTGCAAGCTATAAAGGTGGTGAGAGAAGTATAGTTGGAACATTGGTCGGGGGAAATAAACCTCGTATTATAGAGGTACAAGGGATTTCTGTTGAATCTGATTTTCCGTCTGATTTACTTTATGTGAGAAATTTTGATCGGCCAGGATTTATTGGTGCGATGGGAAGTCTTCTTGGTCAACTTGAAATTAATATAGCAACATTTCATCTAGGAAGAAAAAGTGGAACAGAAGAAGCAATTGCATTAATCGAAGTCGACGGTCAAATAGACCAATCGGTTCTTGCCAAGGTTCGGGAATTACCTCAAGTAGTAAGAGCGGATTATTTGCAGTTTTCCTCATAGCACACACTTGCGCATGAAAAGCTTCTGCGCTAATTGTTTTGAGTTATTAGTTATTCCAACCCAGCGCTAGCAAAAAATATTGATTAGGTTTTTGAAATTAAATGGCACAGGAAGATGAAAATTTTAACCAAGGTTTATTGCCTGCAGGCTTAGTTGACCTTCTCGAACCTATTGCAAGTCAAAATGATCATGCAATAACAACTATGTTGAATTGTTTTGGTCAATTTGGCTATCAACGCGTAAAACCTCCCCTTGTAGAATTTGAATCAACATTGCTTGCAAAGGGTCCTGGTGCTATGACTGCCGCGAAGTCCTTTCGTTTAATGGACCCGCTTACACAGGATATGATGGCCCTCCGATCTGATATGACGGCTCAAATCGCAAGAATATCTGGCACCAGGCTTAAACATGAACCTCGTCCTTTAAGGCTCACCTATGAGGGAGATGTCATGCGAGTTATTCCGGATAGTTTAAACTCAGAGCGCCAACTCTATCAAGCAGGAGCTGAATTAATAGGATACAACGACGCAACTGCAACAGCAGAAATTTTAGTAATGGGGGTTAAGGCATTACTCTCTGTTGGATTAAAATCAATAACAGTCGATTTAGGAGTGCCTTCTTTAGCGGAAAAACTATTGTGTAACCTTTCAGGAGACCAAAGTGTGTTGGCAAAAAAAAGTATTCTAGACAAGGATACCGACGCATTGCTCAAAATCGACGATAAAAATATAAATCTAATAGTGAAAATTATGAATGCATCTGGTTCCGATAGGGAAGCACTTTTAAAACTGCTTCCAGAAATGTCAGAGGATGCAAGAAATATGATCGATGATATGCTATTTGTTGCATTGCAGTTAAGAGACGCCTATCCAGAGCTTCCTATAACTTTCGATCCTCTTGAAATGCGTGGCTTTGATTATCACACCGGCGTTGGATTTTCCATTTTTGCAGAGGGCTTGCGTGGAGAGATTGCTAGGGGTGGAGCATACCTAACTGGTTTTGGAGAGCCCGCCACTGGACTATCTGTTTATATGGAGCGTGTATTTCGGGGGCTACCGGAGTTTTTGCCTAAGCAACATATATATATTCCTACTGATATTCCTAAGCAGACAATGCTCAAATATATAGATAGAGGAAGATGCGTGATAGCTGGCAGATATAAATCAGATGATAAACTTGCATTTGAAGAAGCAAAGCAACTTAAATGCACTTTTATTTTACTAAATTCTATTTCTCCTCCAGAGAAAATTGAATAAAAAGGTATTTCTATGGCAAATGTAGCTGTGATTGGAACCCAGTGGGGAGATGAGGGCAAAGGTAAAATAGTAGATTGGTTATCTGAGCGAGCAGATATAGTTGTTCGTTTTCAAGGTGGACACAATGCAGGTCATACGCTCGTAATAGATAGAAAAGAATACAAACTATCTATTTTGCCATCAGGTATTGTCCGCACGGGTAAATTATCAATTATAGGAAACGGCACTGTTGTTGACCCTTTTCATCTTTTATCTGAGATAAAGTATTTACAAGACCAAGGTATTAATATTTCATCGAAAAATCTTTTATTGTCAGAAACCGCTACCCTAATTTTACCCATACATGCAAAAGTAGATAAAGCAAGAGAATTACTTCGTGGTTTAAGTAAAATTGGCACTACGGGCCGTGGAATTGGACCTGCGTATGAAGATAAAATAGCAAGACGTGCGTTGAGGATAGGAGATTTATCAGATTACGGTATTCTGGAAGAAAAAATAGAGCAGATCGTCTCTTGGCATAATATTTTCCTAAAAGAAGTAGGAGAAGATGAAGTGTCTGCTCGTTCGATTATAGAGCAGTTAATGCCAATTATACCAGAAATACTTTCTTTTTCTGGTAGAAGTTGGGAAGTATTGGCACATGCGCATTTAAACGGTAAACGAATTCTTTTTGAAGGTGCGCAAGGAGTAATGCTCGATATTGACCATGGAACATACCCTTTTGTAACATCATCCAATACCGTTGCCGCTCAAGCCGCTACGGGTAGCGGTACTGGTCCATCCAACATTCATTTCACTCTAGGGATTACAAAAGCATACACCACCAGAGTGGGAGAAGGACCATTTCCTACAGAAGAATTTTTGGAAGATGGACGGCGCATGGGAGAAAAAGGACGTGAATTTGGTACTGTTACGGGTCGCAAGCGCAGATGTGGGTGGTTTGATGCAGTCATGGTTCGTCAAGCAGGTTTGATGGCTGGTATTACAGGGATAGCACTGACTAAGCTAGATGTCTTAGATGGATTTGAAATTTTGAAAATATGTATTGGCTATGAAGTAGATGGAAAAAGAATTGACTATTTTCCTACGAACATAAAAACTCAAAAAGCTTGTAATCCAATTTATGAGGAAATGCCAGGATGGAGAGAAACGACCTTTGGAGCTCGCTCTTGGGCAGATTTGCCAGCAAATGCTATTAAATATATAAGGCGTTTAGAGGAGCTTATTCATATTCCTGTAGCCCTTCTATCCACAAGTCCTGAGCGCGAAGATATAATCCTGGTAAAAGATCCATTTGTTAATAGTTAGCTTTCACTGGAAGAAAGAGGAAGTAGATTTAATTCAGCAGCTTTTATTTTGACAGCCTCAGCTAATTTTTCGAAAGCTCTTACCTCTATTTGCCTAATACGCTCTCGGCTAACTTCGAATTCTTCAGAGAGGTCCTCAAGTGTAAGTGGAGGTTCTGTCAACCTTCTTGCTTGTATTATTCGCTGCTCTCTAGGGTTCAAGCTTTCAATTGCGTCCCTCATCACTGAATATTGAGCTTCGAATTCTTCCCTCTCAGCAAATGCTACTTCTTGATTTTCTCTATTATCTTCAATCCAATCTTGCCATTCACCACCTCCATCAATGTCGCTAGCCATTGGTGTGTTTAATGATTTATCTCCGCCTGACATGCGTTGATTCATCGAAATTACTTCGCTTTCGTCAACGTCCAAGGTTTCGGCAATGTGAGTAACTTGTTCTGGCCTTAAATCACCTCCGTCTATCGCATCTATCTTTCCTTTAAGCCGCCGCAGGTTAAAAAAAAGTTTTTTTTGAGCAGCAGTTGTTCCTATCTTCACTAGAGACCAACTTCTTAAAATGTATTCCTGAATAGATGCTTTTATCCACCACATTGCATATGTAGCCAACCGGAAACCCCTTTCTGGGTCGAATTTTTTTACCGCATGCATCATTCCAATATTACCTTCAGATATTAAATCAGATAACGGCAACCCATAACCTCGATAGCCCATTGCAATTTTTGCAACAAGACGTAGATGACTTGTGACTAATTGATGAGCTGCTTCAA
The DNA here is from genome assembly GCA_902573725.1 of uncultured SAR116 cluster alpha proteobacterium. Classification (GTDB taxonomy): domain Bacteria; phylum Pseudomonadota; class Alphaproteobacteria; order Puniceispirillales; family Puniceispirillaceae; genus UBA5951. Next base: position 14,264 of record CACGLE010000023.1, on the reverse strand, counting down.
CATCTTCACGTTCTGACCACGCTTTAGCAAGCATATACTCCTCGTCTTTCTCTAAAATAGGGAAAGATCGAATACGTGCTAAATATTTCGATAGATTATCATCTGGCGTAAGCGCAGGAATAAGAGCATTCTTTGTCATTTACTCTCCTGAAATTTATTATCCTTCAATTCATATATAATTATTGGTTTAATGTTTTTAAAGAGCTATTTAGATTTTGACGTGACCCCGCTCCCAAATTGCTTTTTCCAAAACAGCTTGAAGATCTTTTAAATCTTTTGGCAATGGTGCAGTGAAGTCTATTTGCTTTTTGCTTATGGGGTGAATAAATCCTAGTTCTGACGCGTGTAATGCTTGACGTGAAAATGATCTTATCGTGAGAAGTGCCTGCTTACTTATTTTGTCAGGCATTTGAGCGACGCGTTGTGGCCTACCATACATAGCATCTCCTATTATTGAATGCCCAATTGACGTAAGATGTACTCTTATTTGATGGGTCCTGCCAGTTTCAAGTGAGCATTCAATATGGCATCCAAAGGGAGGAAACGATTTAGCAACCTGATAATGCGTAATAGCGAGACGCCCATCTTCACGGATGGTCTGCTTTTTCCTGTCTTTGTAATGTCTACCAATTGGGGCCTCTATAGTTGCACTCATTTCAGATGGAATTCCCCAACAAAATGCTTCATATTTGCGGTTTATTTTGTGCGTTGCGAAAAGATTACTTAACCAAAGATGGGCTTCTTGAGATTTAGCAGCAACCATTACACCTGATGTATCTTTATCTAACCTATGTACTATTCCGGGTCTGGCAACCCCTCCAATACCTGATAATTCTTTTCCACAATGATATAATAGAGCATTTACGAGTGTTCCATTTTCCGAGCCTGGTGCTGGATGGACTACCAGTCCGGCAGGCTTGTTAATAACGATCAAGTCAGTATCTTCATATAAAATGTCTAATTCTATATTTTCAGCTTTCGGTATATCGTTGATGACTGCTGGTATGGTTAATTGATAGGTAGCGGCAGGTTTGACGCTTGCAGAGGGATCGTTTACAATTTTACCATTACAGGATAAATTTCCATTCTGGATAAGTATTTTAATTCTAGAGCGTGAAAAGTTTAATTCATTTAACGTGTCTGAAACATACTTATCTATTCGCCATTTCGCGTTGTTTTGTGAACTTATGAATGTAATACAATCGGGACCTGACATAGTAATGAATAATATAACAGAAAGTGATGAAATAACACCTAATAAGAGAACTATAATATCAGTTTCATCTCTCAAGCTCATTAAATTAGCGTCAATTATAATGGGTATACTAATTATTTTAGGGGTCATCGCTTTAATTTTTGGAATACAGCAAAAATTATCAAAAAAAACCGAAAATATTGTTGAGCTATCCGTACCCCTGAAGCAGGGGCAAGTAATTCGTTCGGTTGATATAGATGCATCAGGAGGTATATTATTATGGATAGGTAACCCAGAAGCTTCAGATCAAAAACAAACTATTTTGCATGTGGATAGATCAGGAGCCATAAAAACTCATTTCTATATAACAACTTTTTAGTTTCTTATTGATGAATTAAAGTAATTGAACGTGCTTCATGCGGTTCTCTTAAAACTTTCAACATGATTGATAGCTGGCGCTAAAGAAAAAATTGGTATATCACATTTTCAAAACTCAGAATTATTGAAAGGAAAAATAATGGTGAGCGCCCAATACGTCTATTCAATGCATCGTCTTGGCAAAACTTATTCCGGCGGTAAGGAAGTTCTGAAGGATATAAGTCTTTCTTTTCTTCCAGGAGCTAAAATTGGAGTTCTTGGTCTAAATGGAGCTGGTAAATCTACTTTACTAAAAATAATGGCTGGCATAGAAAAAGAGTTTACCGGTGAGGCGAAGGCTGCTGAGGGATTGAATATAGGGTATTTAGCTCAGGAACCTGAATTAGATACAACATTAGATGTGGCAGGCAATGTTCTATCAGGTCTTGGTGAAGTAAAAAAACTAGTAGATAAATTTAATGAAGTGAGTTCTCGTTTTGGGGAAGAATTAACAGATGAGGAGATGAACAATCTCATAAATGAGCAAACAGAATTACAGGAGAAAATTGATGCAGCCGATGGATGGGATATAGAACGAAAGGCGCAAATAGCCATGGACGCATTACGTGTTCCAGAACCTGAAGCTGATGTTTCCAAACTATCGGGGGGTGAAAAAAGGCGTGTTGCTTTGTGCAAGTTATTATTAAGTTCGCCTGACATGCTTCTGCTAGATGAACCGACCAATCATTTAGATGCAGAGTCTGTGGCCTGGTTGCAACGTTTTTTACATGATTTTCCTGGCACGGTTGTAACAATTACACATGATAGATACTTCTTAGATGAAGTTGCAGGCTGGATATTAGAATTAGATCGAGGGCAAGGAATACCATATGAAGGTAATTATTCGGGTTGGCTTGAACAAAAGCAAAAGCGACTTGAAGTAGAGGGGCGCAAAGATGATGCGCGGGTTAAATCGCTTTCACGTGAATTGGATTGGGTTCGCTCTGCTCCTAAGGCAAGGCAGGCAAAGTCAAAAGCTAGATTGAATGCTTATGAAAGGTTGCTAGAAGAACAGCAAACAGTTCGTGAGGATATTGCAAAAATAGTTATTCCAGCAGGACCAAGATTGGGAGATGTAGTTATTGAGGCAAATAACATTAGGAAAGCTTTTGGGAGCAAGTTACTAATAGAAGATATGAATTTTAGACTACCACCAGGCGGTATTATTGGTGTAATTGGACCCAATGGTGCTGGTAAAACTACTTTATTTAGGATGCTAGTAGGAGATGAAGCTCCTGATAAGGGAAGTTTAAAACTAGGTGATACGGTGAAGCTCGGTTATGTTGACCAATCACGCGATTCTCTAAACGACTCCAAAACAGTATGGGAGGTGGTATCTGATGAGCTTGATGAACTTGAGTTAGGAAAAAGAACTATGCCGTCGCGAGCTTATGTAAGTTTATTTAACTTCAAAGGTTCAGACCAACAAAAGAAAGTTTCTCAATTATCTGGTGGAGAACGCAATCGTGTGCATCTTGCGCGCATGCTAAAATCTGGTTCGAACGTTCTGCTATTAGATGAACCAACGAATGATTTGGATGTAGATACATTACGTGCATTAGAAGAAGCCTTATTGGAGTTTGCTGGTTGTGCCGTTGTGGTAAGTCATGATCGCTGGTTTCTAGATAGAATTGCTACTCATATCCTTGCATTTGAAGGAAATTCGCATGTAGAGTGGTTTGAGGGAAATTATGAGGCTTATGAAACTGATAAGAAAAGAAGGCTTGGCGCAGATGCTGCACAACCGTCAAGAATAAAGTATAAACCTATTATAAGAAATTAACCTTATTTTCTTAGTTTTTCCTCAATAGCTGTAATTAAAGCAGAAAAAACGCCGCCATTCTTCCGGATGATGGCAACACTCTCTTCTTTTTGAGCTACTAACATTGATATGTTTTCAAATTCAACATCAATAATTTTAGGAACGTCGCTATCAGGAGTTGAAAAACGCCAGTTCACGTTAATTTTACTTTTAGACTGGTTAGGAACGAGCAATTCTCCTGATACTATAACCATTTTATCACCTTTTTGGAAGGAGGAGTGGAGTTGGAATTCTACATTAGAGATATCGCCAAGTTGCGAGGCTGTAACATCTGCAATTAACTCAGTAATCAATTCTGTATAGCGCTTTTTTTCATTTGATGTTGCAGTTCGCCAGTAAGGACCAGTAGATACTTTTGCTACGATATTCATATCAAAAAAAGTTTCAATCACTTTCAAAAATTCGGTCCGTTTTTCTTCTTCAGTATATTTTGTTTCCTGAATGTTTTGGATTTTCTCAATTAATTTCTGAACTATTGAAGAAGCATTTTCTGTTTTTGAGGCCAAAGAAGTGTTAGATGTAAGATTAAAGCTGAGAAAAAATGTGAAAAATAGAATAATGATTAATTTAAAGTAACGATCCATCTCATCCCTCCGTATCTAAATTGTCAAAAAGCGAATCTGCCTCTGAAGGAGCATTATTATTATCATTATTATTATTATTATAAGATTGTATTTTTTTAAAACGATTTTGATAATAAGCTGAGCGAGCCCTTACATAAGCGTCTAGGCTATTATATTTCAGGTCATTCACTAATTCAAAATTTGTTGCTCTCCACGATATAGTTGTTAATACAGGCTGAAATGAAATTGCTTGGTCAATTGTTTTATTCTCTGTAAAAGCGGAATATGGATTAATCACAAAATTGATTACCTCTGAAAAAGCATGTCTGCTGGTTTTGCCACCAGTTACAGGGACTACAACATAAGGTCCTTCCGAAACCCCGTAAAAAGCTAATGTTTGTCCAAAATCTTGTTGATGAGGTGGCTCATCTTCTATCAGAAGATTAACAAATCCTAAAGTGAGAGCATTAACAGTAAAATGCAGACTTGAGATTGTTGCATTTTCCCATTTTCTTTGAAGTGCGGAATTTATAGTGTTGTTGGGCAAACCTACCCAGTACACGTGATTATTTATAGCAGTTTTTGCATAACTAGGGATTACTTTATTATAACCAGCAGCAATTGGCTCTAAAACTACTGTATCTAAATTATCATTGAATACAAAAATTTTCCTATTGGTATCTTCAAATGGGTCTTTTCTATTTGAAATTAACTCTTCATCAACAGAACTACAGCTGGTTGATAAGAAAGCAAGAAAAAAAGTGGCAGTTAAAAAAAAGCGGTTTAAAATCATATATTCATATTTCATAATTTCTTACATATATCGATACCATAAAAGCTTTGCTACAACCAATAGAGTTCTCAAATTATCTATTTATGTTTAAGTTCCAAAACTCAAAAGAAAATATTTAACTAAATACTCAAATATGTTTGCACTTAGAAAATAGAAGCTTTATTTTTCAAAATACAGAAATAAAATAAAAAGAAATCAGGTATATGGCCGATAAAGATAAGTTAGAAAATAATGCTGAAATAGATGAGGGCATTTCTAAACCTTTGTGGTTGAGGGAATTAAATGAAGCTCAAAAAAATGCTGTCACCAATTTGAATGGTCCATTACTTGTTTTATCTGGAGCAGGAACAGGAAAAACACGGGTATTGACGTCTCGTTTAGCTCAGCTAATTGCTACCAGAACTGCTAACCCTTTTAATATACTTGCAGTTACATTTACAAATAAAGCTGCTCGAGAAATGCGGAAGCGCGCTGTTGACTTGGTAGGGCCGATGGCCGAACAAATTACTCTTGGGACTTTCCACTCTGTAGCGGCCCAGATGTTACGGCGTCATGCAGAGCTAGTTGGATTGAAATCAAATTTCACAATTTTAGATAGTGATGATCAGTTAAGATTAATAAAACAAGTAATGGAAGCGGACGGATTAGATCTAAAACGCTGGCCACCTAGAATGATGCTAAGTTTATTTAGTCGTTGGAAAGATAAAGGACTTACACCAGAAAAAATTACAAAATCCGAGGCAGGAGATGCTGTACAAGGTAGAGCCAAATTACTTTTTAAATCCTACCAAGACAGGCTTTTAGCTCTTAACGCAACTGATTTTGGAGATTTATTATTGCATATGCTTACAATCTTTAATCAAAATTCAGATATATTAGATCTGTATCAGAAGAAATTAACGCATATTATGGTAGATGAATATCAGGATACAAATGTTGCTCAATATTTATGGCTACGACTATTATCATCTTCCCATAAAAATTTATGCTGCGTTGGGGATGATGATCAATCAATTTATGGTTGGCGAGGCGCGGAGGTAGGAAATATACTGAAGTTCGAACATGACTTTCCTGGTGCAGAAATAGTGAGACTAGAAGAGAATTATCGTTCAACTGGGCATATTTTGGCTGCAGCTTCACAATTGATTTCAAATAATCAAGGAAGACTTGGAAAATCACTCTTCACAACAGACTCAGACGGAGAAAAAATTAGGATCGCTGGCTATTGGGATGGTAGTGAAGAGGCACGCACTATCTCTAGTCAAATAGAATCTCTTTTGAAAGATGGACAACTGTTGTCTGAAATGGCTGTTTTAGTTCGTGCGGGTTATCAAACTCGTGAATTTGAAGAGCGCTTTATTGCAATTGGACTGCCATATCGTGTGGTTGGAACACGTTTTTATGAACGATTAGAAATCAGGGATGCGCTATCCTATCTAAGACTTGTATATCAGCAATCAGATGATCTTGCATTTGAGCGAATCATTAATACTCCAAGACGTGGTTTAGGAGAAGCAACTTTGCAATTGATATATAAATTATCAAGAACTCAAAACATCTCATTATTTGAAGCCGCTAAAAAATTGATTATGACAGATGAATTAAAACCTCAGGTTAACCGAGCCTTATCAAAATTTATTGATGACATTACGCGCTGGCATAGTATTCATCTGGAAATGCAACCTGATGCATTGGCTGAAATTATACTGGAAGAATCTGGTTATGTAACAATGTGGCAGACGCATAAATCTCCCGAGGCGCCTGGTCGATTAGAGAATATTAAAGAGTTAGTGACAGCTATTGGAGAATTTGAGACTTTGTCTGGTTTTCTTGAGCATATATCACTTGTTATGGATAATGATACCCAATCCACCGATGGCGAGGTTACTTTAATGACGCTTCATGCTGCAAAGGGCTTAGAATTCGATACGGTTTTTTTGCCTGGCTGGGAAGAAGGTATCTTTCCAAGTCAGAGAACACTTGAAGAAAATGGTGGTGCAGGGTTAGAGGAAGAACGCAGATTAGCTTACGTTGGTATAACAAGAGCAAGAAGAAAATTATTTATAAGTTTTGCTGCAAACAGACGTATCCATGGATTGTGGCAGTCTGCCATTCCATCTAGATTTATATCAGAATTGCCAGAGAATCATCTAATAGAAGAAATGGCTAGAGGTCTTTCAATAGGGCGTATTGAGCCTGTTATGATTGGCCCAGCAGAAACACGGGTTGGCAAACCCGGATATGGTCCTGGTTGGGACCGAATGGCGATTAGAACAAAAAATTCTCACAATACACTGCTAGATATGAATAATGTTCAAGTAATAACAAAAGAACAACAATCTAAATTCACTATTGGTGATAGGGTTTTTCATTTGAAATTTGGAATGGGTGATGTCCAAGAAATCGAGGGTGATAAGCTTGACATCCAATTTGATAAGGCAGGTAGGAAAAAAGTTATTGCCAGTTTTGTAACTCATAAATGAAAATCTAAAGGGTTAAATTATAAAGGTTAGTCATAAAATGATTTCTAACAAAATTTGGGAATTACATATTGAATGTCTCGGGTCTACAATAGAGATAGAAAGTATTCTAGAAGAGTTGCTTGTTTCCAGTTCAATCTCTGTTCACAAGGCTGATCTGAATAAGGAAACTTTTATCGTAACAGCATTGTTCGAAAAAAAGCCAAATTTTGAGCAGGTTCAAAAGTATTTTAAAAGGTGCATGCTTGCAAAAATTGGCTCTTTGCGACTTACTGAATTACCTTCAATAGATTGGGTGGAGGTAAATCGCAAGGCCTTCCCAGCATTCAGAGTTGGCAGATTTTGGGTTTATGGTAGCCATATAAAAAGTCCAGTCCCTGGGGGACTGTTTCCAATTTGTGTTGATGCAGCCCAAGCGTTTGGTTCTGGCACTCATGCAACAACAAAAGGATGCATGGTCGCCATTCAAACAGCCGCACGTTCTCAAAGGAATACAAAACGCATATTAGATTTAGGGTGCGGAAGTGGAATATTATCAATTGCTGCTAAATATGTTTTTCCTAGCTCCTGCATTATAGCCGCAGATTATGATAAGATTTGTGTGAAAACTACTGCAGAAAATTGGTCTCTTAACCAACTTCCAAAAAGAGGATTTACTGCAATACATTCTGATGGTTTTTCACATACCAAACTTCGTAACAAACGAAAGTTCGATCTAATTATTGCGAATATACTTGCTAAACCACTTAGGGTTTTAGCTCCTTTGATAGCTCAAAATCTTAACTCAAACGGTAAAGTTGTCCTATCGGGTCTATTAACGAGTCAGGTGCGTGATATCAGAGCAATTTATCGCCATCATCATCTCTTGTTAAAACAACATTTTGAAATCGAAGAATGGTCTACACTACTTTTAACTTCGAAAGCCACCTTCTTGAAAGGTTAAAGTTTAGATGAACTATTTAACATCATCAGAAAAGCTTATTGTTCTTCGAACTTTACTAAAAACACGTAAATTAGATGGATTACTTGTCCAAAGAACAGATTTGTTTCAAGGAGAAGAGGTAAGGCCTTGTGATGAAAGACTTGCATACATTAGTGGTTTTACTGGTTCCGCAGGTTATGCTTTAATCCTATTAGATATAGCAGCATTATTTTCAGACCAGCGTTATATCCTTCAAATGAATAAACAAACAAATCCTGATGAGTGGCAGTGTTACGACATTGCCAATCATGGCGTTGAAGAGGTTATTTCAGACGCTTCTGGTTTGGGAAGTGAAATAATAATTGGTTATGACAGCTGGACTATGACAGCTAGCCAAGTCGAAAAACTTCCAAAAAATGTAGGTGATATTTTAATCCAATGGGTTTCATTGAATGAATCACTTATTGATAGGGTTTGGAAAAATAGGCCTGATAAGCAAATAAGTGAGCATTGGTATATGCCAGAAAAAATGGCTGGTATATCTGCAAAACAAAAAATCTCAAACCTTTTAGAATTACAAGGTATAAACGATTTTAGATCTGTAATTCTTGTAAGTGGTGTCGATAGCGTAAACTGGCTTTTGAATATTCGAGGAAATACTCTCAGACATACACCAATTTTTCACGCAATGCTCTTAGTTCTCTCCGAAACAGACATTATTATAATAACTGAAGGGAGGCAAAAGAAGGATATTAAAATTGATGGTCTTAACATTTTACATCATTGTTTTAGTGAATTTCCAGAATTAATAGATAGGTTAGTTGGAAAAAAAGTTCATGTGGATAAGGCAACATGTCCACAAGCAATATTAGAATATCTCACTGAAAAAGATATATGTATTGAATTTTCGTCTGACGCTACTCTATTGGTCAAATCGCAAAAAAATGAAATAGAATTAGCAGGCATGAAAGAAGCCCATATAAAAGATGCAGTTGCATTCTGTAATTTTTGGTATTGGTTTGAGCAAAACAATTCTGAGCAAAGATTAAGTGAGTACGAAGTTGCGACTAAGTTATCAAAGTTTCGGGCTCAACAAAATGACTATTTATGTGACTCCTTTCCTGCAATTGTTGGCTTTAATGACAATGGTGCAATTGTACATTACAGGCCAAGAAAAAATGAAGATAATAAAATTGAGCAAGATGGTGTTATACTAATTGACTCAGGCGCTCATTATAAAGGAGGTACAACCGACGTAACTAGATGCTTTGCTATCGGAAATCCACCAGCTGCCGCTATTATTGCGAATACACTTGTTATTGCTGCTCATTTAAATTTAGCGAATACCATTTTCCCAAAAGGGACTAAGGGCATTCAACTTGATGCAATTTGCAGGCAACCTTTATGGAGTAATAAAATGGATTATGGACATGGAACAGGACATGGTGTTGGTCATGTCTTGAGCGTACATGAAGGGCCTGCATCAATTTCAAAGCGTGGTTCTCAAGAAATCCTTAAGGGAATGATTCTATCTAATGAGCCTGGCTATTACGAAGAAAATGAATTCGGCGTAAGACAGGAAAATCTTGTTCATGTTGTCGCGGAGACTGATGAATTTCTTCGTTTTGAGAATCTTACCCTGATACCATTTGATAATAAACTAATAGACATTTCTGTTCTTACAAAAGGACAAATTTCTGCACTGAATAATTATCATAAAGAAGTTTTAGAAAAAATTAGTCCTTATCTTAAAGTAGAGTTAAAGGAATGGTTTTTGAATAAATGCAAACCTTTATGATAAAAGAGTTATCCATTCATCTTCACTAAGAATTGTAACGCCCAATTTGGAGGCTATTTGGGATTTATTACCAGAATTAGCTCCAGAAATTAGATAATCTGTTTTTTGTGAAACTGAACCTGTAACTTTTGCTCCCATTCGTTCTGCCTGTGCCTTTGCTTCCGCTCTCGAGAGCTGACTTAGAGTGCCTGTAAAAACAACAATTTTTCCCGCTATTGGGGAGTCTAATTGAGCCTTTATAGGTGTGACAGGCGTAACATTTTCTAGTAACAAGGATATTAATTGCTGATTTTTCTTTTCTGAGAAAAACATGATAAGGTCGTTTGCTATTGACTCACCAATCTGATCAATATCGATCAGTTCCTGATAAGCAGGGTGATTTTTATCCTGAGCAGCAATGCAAACCTGTTGTAGTTTAGGAAGTGTTTCAAAGGTTTCAGCAAGCAATTTAGCCGTTGATATCCCGATTTGTCGTATGCCCAGTGCAAAGATAACACGCTCTAATCCTATCTTTTTGCGAGCATCTATTGCATTTATAAGGTTTTTTGCTGATTTTAGACCCATCCTATCTAAAAGGGCAATCTCATCCATTTTATCAGGAAGTAAAAAGATATCACTTGGGTACTTCAACCAACCTAATTTGTTAAAAAGAATGATTTGCTTACTTCCTAATCCAGCTATGTCAAAGGCATCTCTACTGACAAAATGAATTAAACGCTCAATTGATTGTGCATCGCACAAAAAACCTCCTGTGCATCTTCTAACTGCTTCACCATTTGAGCGCATGGCCGGGTTTCCACATGCAGGGCATTCTACTGGAAATGAAAAAATAGTTTCGCTTCCATCTCTTTTTTCTGGCATACTTGCAACGATTTGTGGAATTACGTCTCCAGCCCTTTGTAAAATTACCTTATCTCCTATACGAATGTCTTTTCGGCGAATTTCATCTTCATTATGTAAAGTTGCATTTGATACTACTACACCACCGACAGTTATTGGTTGTAGTCTTGCAACAGGCGTTAGTGCGCCCGTCCTGCCAATTTGAATGTCAATCTCAAGAATACGTGTTTCTGCTTGTTCAGCCGGAAATTTATGGGCAACCGCCCATCGCGGAGCACGACTTACCTGTCCAAGCCTGTCTTGCCAATCAAGCCTATCAATTTTATAAACTACCCCGTCGATATCGTATTCAAGTTCACTTCTAGTAGCACTAATTTTATCATATGCGGTTATCAAGCTATTTGCAGAGTTACATTTAGTGATAAGCGAATTAACTGAAAATCCAAAATCGGTGAGGCGAGACAAAATACCACTATGTGTTTCAGAAATTAGCTTTGAAGTTTCACCTAATGCGTAAGCAAAAAAATGAAGTGGTCTTTGGGCAGTGATAGATGAATCTTTTTGTCTGAGAGATCCAGCAGCTGCATTTCGTGGATTTGCAAATTTTTTCCCTCCAACTTGCTCTTGAGCTTTATTGAGAGAGAGAAAATCAATTTTTTTCATATAAACTTCGCCTCTTATTTCGCAGATATTTGGTGCATTTTTAGGAAGAAAATTTGGAATACTGGAAATCGTTCTAATATTTTTTGTTACATCTTCTCCAGTAGTGCCGTCTCCGCGTGTAGCTGCTGTTGAAAGTTTGCCATTCTCATAGCGAAGACATATTGATAATCCATCAATCTTTGGTTCTACTATAAACGTTATTTCAGTCTCTGCAGGTAGGTTTAAGAAACGGTTTATGCGTTGAATAAACGCAGGAACTTCCTCTTTATTAAATATATTTGATAAAGAGAGCATCGGGCGTGCATGTGTAATTTTTTCAAATTGGTCTGAGGGTATGCTACCAACACGCAAAGTTGGACTATTTTGTGAAGCGAGCTCTGGAAATGCATTTTCAATTGCAAGGCTTAATTGAACTAACCTGTCATATTCTGCATCAGAAATTACAGGGGTATCTTTTTGATGGTATGCAATATCATGTTGGTAAATCAATTGATTGACTTCTATCAGAATAGATTTAGCATTCTCAATTGAAAGTGAAGATATTTCATTAATGGAAAGCTCTCTAAAGGGTTGATAAGAAGCCATTCTATTTTCCCTATTCATCAATTAGAGTGCGGGCGGCCATCCTAGCTGCATCTGTTATTTGTTCTCCTGCGAGCATGCGGGCAACTTCTTCTATATGTTCTTCCCCATTAAGGAGTAACGTATGGCTTATAACTTTATCATTTATGGATGATTTTGTAATTTTAAAATGATTTTCTCCTTTTGAAGCAACCTGAGGAGAATGCGTCACTACAAGAGTTTGTATAGTTTTAGCCAATTTAGATAGCCGTGTGCCGACTGCATCCGCAACTGCCCCACCAACACCTGAGTCAACCTCATCAAAAATCAGGCATTTGTCAGGGTAACCCTCAGATAGAACAACTTTCAGCGCTAAAAGAAACCTTGCTAGCTCTCCACCAGATGCAATTTTATCAATTGCACCAATTAATTGCCCCGGGTTAGTGCGTGCCTCAAATCGCACTTTGTCTATACCCATTACATTCCATTTGCTTTCTTCTAGCGGCTGAATATTTGTCTTAAATTCTGAGGTTTCAAGCTTTAAAACTGGCAATTGTTGCATTACCTTTTGGTCAAGTTTTTTTGCTGCTATCTTTCTAGAGCTACTGAGCTGTTTTGCATTTGAAACATATTCTTCTTTGGCAGCACTAAGTTCAAGGCGGAGTTTGGCTATTTTACCTGTTTGGTCATCGAGATTAGATAGTTTTTCTTGGAAGCTATGATACAGATTAGCTAAGTCGTCTGGAGAGCAATTATGCTTTCGACTTTGCGAACGAAGAAGATGAAGTCTTTCCTCTATTTCTTCTAGTTTTGCTGGATCACCATCTAAGTGTTCAGCTGCATCTCTAAGTTCTATTTCGACTTCATTTAGTTCCAAAATGATTTGTTGTAATTTCTGCAACATAGAATTTACAATGCCACTTCCAATAGTTTCAATTTTTGTTAGTTGGGTATTTGCTCTCTCAATTTTGCTTATGGCACCTTCATCATGGTTTAAAAGTTCATAGGCTGATTGTAATCCTTGAATTATTCTGTTTGCATTTGCATGAATATCTCGGTTAGCAACAAGTATTTTTTCTTCACCAACAATAGGCGCTAACATGTCCAATTCTTTTAGGGATTCCCTCAGCCAGTCCTCCTCCTCTCTTGACTTGTTAATCAGTTCTTCAGCCTCTTTGAATATTTGCTCTGCATGCTGCCATCGCTGATAACTTAATTTTGTAGAATTTAGAAGTTCGGTATGTTGTGACATTTTATCTAAAAGAGTAATATGGTTACTCGTATCAAGTAATCCGCGACCTTCAAATTGTCCTTGTATTTCAATTAGCAGATCGCCGCATTTACGCAGTAATGATACAGAAACCGGCTCATCATTTATAGCGGCAGGAGACCTGTCCTGGCGCAGTTGTCGCTTTAAAATTAATTCTTCTTGAATTACTATTCCTGCTTCTAAAAGTATATCTCGTACTGGGTGGACTGACGGAATGGCAAAACTAGCTGTTACTTGAGCAGAATTTTCACCGGCACGCACAAGTGAGAAATCTGCTCTGCTTCCAAGTGCGAGTCCTAACGCATCTAGTAATATAGATTTTCCAGCCCCGGTTTCACCTGTTAATACAGTCAATCCAGAATCAAACTCTAGATCTAATTTTTCAATCAGTACAATATTACGAATATTAAGATTAGTTAGCATACTATCAACTAAAGATCTTAATTTTGTTGGAGGTATTACTCATGGTACCTTTATTTTTCGCTATTCGTTAAGCTCATTAATTTTTCTGCCTTTTTCGTCCAAGGAGAATTTGGAAAGTTGTATTGGGCTACTTTAAGTGACCTTTTAGCTTCCTCTCTTAAATTCAACATACTAAATGATGCTATTAGTCTATATAGAGCCTCAGGGACCTGATTCGACGATTGATATTCATCTAAAACTTTCTGAAATCTATTTATTGCTGCAGACAAATAACCTTGTCTTAAATAAAATCTTCCAACTGCCATTTCCTTGCCAGCTAAGTTTGAACTGGCAAGATCACGTTTCATTAGACTATCCTGAGCATAAATACCATTTGGAAACCGACGTAGTAATTCAGAAAAAGCGTCCATTGACCGCTGGGTCATAGCCGCATCACGTTCTACATCAACGATTTGCTCATAATAGCATAACGCACGAAGATAATATGCATATTCTACGTCTTCGTGTGCTGGATATA
>CACGLE010000022.1 GCA_902573725.1 uncultured SAR116 cluster alpha proteobacterium | reverse complement strand
CCCACTCATTACAGGTCTAATTGGGAATAATTATAAAAAACTGTATCTTATCTTATTTGATCTAATGCGTGCATTCGCGGTAATTCTATTGTTTTTTGTTAACTCTATATGGCAAATTTATTTAATTATTTTTTGCCTTCATGCATTATCTGCTGGGTTTACTCCTATTTACCAGTCAGTAACTTCAGAGATTTTAAAAGAGGATAGTTTATTTGTGAGGGGTTCCTCTTTATCCAGAGTGGCTTATAATCTGGAGAATATTTTAAGCCCCACTTTTGCTATATTTATGCTTTCATTCATGAATTATTCATGGTTTTTCATAGGAAATACAATTTGTTTTTTATTCTCTGCATTACTTATATCGGTTACTAATTTTCCAGAAATAGATACAAAAAAAATGGAGTTTACACCCATTTGGAAAAAGGCTATCGGTGGAATCGTTTTATTTCTTAGAAACCGAAATTTGCTCGCAATATTAAGTTTAAATATGGTCATTGCTACATCTGGTGCAATGATACTTGTAAATAGTGTCACAATCATTCAGGGAATTTTTGGACTAGCAGAAAGCAAACTTGTTTTAGCAATGCTATATTATGGAATAGGTGCAGCTCTTTCTGCTATGATAGTTTTTATAATAAGTGCCATCTCAAATTATAAACTCATCATGTTAGCAGGGGCATTCTTAACCGCATTAATTAGCCTAGCCTCTTCGTTCATTCAATCTTATGAAGCGCTTCTAATTTCATGGGCATGTTTTGGATTTTTATCAAGTCTTATCTTGGTGCCAATTGGCCAAATCTTAAGAGAAGAAACAGATATAAAAGATAGAACAGTCATTTTTGGTGCACAATTTAGCCTTTCACATGCCTGTTGGTTGATTGCTTACCCACTTATAGGGTATTTGTTAGTATTTTTTGGTCTAAAGGCCAGTTTCATGATAATTTTTGGTATTGTGTTAGTTGCAACATTTACGGCATGGTTTTTATGGCATAGGCCAAAGGGTAAATTGTACTTGTAATTAAGAAAGAGATTTATGAAATTTTCAATCGCTTGTGTGGCTACCGATAGAAGCCGTCCCATACAAAACGGAGATGTTAAATCAAATAAATATGAATTTGATTTTTATTTTGGGGAACCTGAAGAACTTTTCAGAATTGCGTTACAGGAAGCAAGATATGATATCACAGAATTATCGATGGGAAGCCATATTACAAAGACTGCAAGAGGGGATACTGAATATATTGGTATTCCTGTTTTTCCATCTCGGTCGTTTAGGCATTCAGGGATTTTTATTCGTTCCGACAAAGGCATAAATTCTCTTGCAGATTTAAAGGGAATGCGCGTTGGTGTACCAGAATTTCAGCAGACTGCAGGTATTTGGTTGCGTGGGATGATGGCTGATGAATATGGAGTAAAAAGTGATGAGATATCATGGAAGGTAGGTGCATTGAACAGCCCAGGTCCTGGTGAGCGAATGAAAATTACGCTTCCAGAGCATATGGATGTACAATCAATTAAAAAAGATGATTGCCTTGATAAGCTTATCCGTAAAGGCGAAATCGACGCTATTTTCTCTCCAAGGGAGCCCAATAGCTTACTAGACCCAGACGCACCAGTGATACGCATTTATGATAACGTAGGTGCAGCAGAACGCGATTATTGTAGAAGAACAGGTTTTTTCCCAATAATGCACTGTCTGGCAGTTAAGAAAACGCTCCTATCAAACTACCCTGATTTACCAGAACACCTGTTTCAATTATTTGTGAGAGCAAAAGAATTTAGCTTACATGAGTTATCATTAGGAAACGTGCTCCGTGTTTCGCTACCATGGGTACATGAGCTTCAAAAAGAGCTCACTAATTTAATGGGGGGCAATCCTTGGCCATATGGCTTATCTGCTAATCATGAGGAAATAACTGCCCTGATACGATATGCTGTAATGGATGGTATTGCTGTTAAGTCTGTGCAAGCTGAGGATTTATTTCACCCTGAAACACACTCTCTTTTGGACAGGTGAGTGTAAAACGGTTATTTAGATGAAAGTTAACTTAATCCTTAACAGATAATTCTCCTAAATACCGTGCAACATAAAAATGTCGCTTTGATGCCCAAAAGCAATTTTTTTTATCTGGAACAACAGCATAGTAGTTTTCTGCTTTTTTAAACGAAAACCGTTGTTTGCATCCAAGATATTTAACAAATAAGTGATCTGGTCCAATATCAATCTTGCCAATGGGAGATTCTTTCACGGAAATACTATTCATATTGCTATTGAAGCAATGTCCTTTTTTGTTGCCGCGACAGTTTTCTTCAGTTGAATTTATCATTTCAAGATAGGTAAATATGCCATTGTTGACTTTAAAACCTTCATTATCAAACATTTTGCATTTGTCATCAGGCGCTCTTGTACGCTGGGAAAATTCGCATGTAAACCAAACACCATTCCAAATCTCGGCTGTCTTGGTCTCTGCTTCTAGGTATTTTATGACTGGGAAAAAAAATATCATTGTTAACAAAAAAAATTTTGTCATAAGCAGAAAATGAAGCATCATCGGTCCTGTGAAAAAGGCTTTTTTGGTTTTTTTTGATTTTGAATGTCTAATTCTTCAATTACTTTTTCTTCATTCCAGGGCTGATATAATCTTGCAATAAAAGAAATGATTATTAATGAAAAAAGACATACTAGCGCTACAATTATATCATCGGTTAACCACCAGAGAATTAAAGCAGCAGTTACCAAAATACCTATCAGTAACAATCTGTCATAAAAAAAAGATTTAAGTGACATATTTTTCTCTATCAAACAAAATTAATCAGCACTCAAATTATACCATAAAAAAGAAAATCTTATTTGTATTTTAATACTTAAAATAGTTTTGTTTTATTTAAAACCATCTTAACATGCCCACAAGCCCTGCAGAGGCGTAAAAAACTTGTAATACTAATATCCCTTTAAAATTATTTCGATATGCCCAGATAGCAATTGAAATTGCCGAAATTAACAATAACGTAAAACCAAGAAACTCCGCCCCGATATTGAGAGCAATCAACATGGAATACAAAATAGCTGTTAGAACCCCAAACCACTCTAAAATTATGTTCTTTGTTAATATTTTAAGCATATCCGCCTCTTAACTTAATAAATAAACGCTATATTTTATGTAGTCCAAGTATTTGTCTAGGATACTGTAAATAGAGAATAGCAGAATTAAGTGAAGTTGCATGAGTTATAATAATTATTTTGGCAGAATAAAATAAAAAGGAGAGTGTTTTTGTCTAATTTCAAATTGGATCAGAGGCTAGAAGTTAATAGTTTTTTGATTGATATTTTTGAGGATATTCAAATTAGAGTATTTAATGATTCCCGTTATTTCTGGTATATTCTCGTTCCAACAATTTCTGAATTAAAAGACTGGCATGATTTACCATTTAAGGTAGAAAAAAATCTGCTTATTTATACAAGGAAACTTAGTCAGTTTTTAAGTCAATCGCAAAATGCGGATAAAATAAACATTGCCTCTATTGGAAATATTGTATCTCAATTTCATTTACACGTTATTGCACGCCATAAGGATGATGCAAAATGGCCCCACCCCGTTTGGGGGGACCCGATTACATCAGCCTTATCGCAAAATGATTTAGAGATAAGAAAATACCTTATTAAAAGATTAAAACTTTAGTTATTGAAGAAAAAACCGATTAGTTTTTTGAAGAATTAGCGAATTTAATTAATTTTGCATCATTGCCATCTTCTATCACCCAGATAAAACCCTTCTGGCACACCTCTACATCACGAACTCTTTTTGACCAATGAAATCTCTCTTTTTCTATCGGACCATTTTCATCGAATGTTACTCTAATAAGCGCTCTACTTCTCAAACCACCTATTAGTGCGTTACCTTGCCAAGATGGAAATTCATCTCCTTCATAAAAATCTAAACCAGAGGGAGCAATTGTCGGGTTCCAAAACACCATTGGAGCTTGAAATTCAGGGCGTGTTTCGTGAGGCGGAATAGGCATACCACTGTAGTGGCTTCCTTCAGATACGATTGGCCAACCATAATTCTTACCTTTTTGAATTAAATTAAGCTCGTCACCGCCCTTAGGCCCCATCTCAGTAGACCAAAGTTGGTTGTTGCTATCAAAAGCAAGACCAAGAGCATTCCTATGTCCTATTGTCCAAAAGGATTTAGCACGATTACCATTATCTTGAAAAGGGTTATCTTTTGGAATTGCTCCGTCTTCTTTTAGTCTTATTATTTTGCCCAAGTCGCTATTCCAGTTTTGGGCAGGGGTCATTATTTGCCTATCACCAGAACTTATAAATAAATCTAACTTATAGTCAGAACCGGAAGGTCCAAAGACCATTCTGTAAGAGAAGTGACCATTTCCGATAGCTGCTGGAGTTTGCAGCCATATATCAGTTACATCAGTTAAGTAAGGTTCGTCTGTGATTTCTAATTTTGCCCTAATAACTTTGGCAAATTTTGAAATCCCAAAGTCATCGGATGAGACATAAGATAGATAAATAAGATTATTAGAAGCAAAATCTGGGTGAATAATCACATCCCCTAAGCCACCTTGACCTCCAACTGATACTTTAGGAATATTTGCAATTGATTTTTTTAACCCAGAAGAATCCACAAGCCATAACATACCACCTTTTGTTGTAACAAGCATGGTATTGCTATTGATAAAAGATATGGCCCAAGGCTGGTTAAACGTTGATATTATTTCTCCAAAAATCTTGCTGCCTTTAGTCCCAGAAATCTCTTTCGCTTGACTAGGGTTATAGAAGATGTTGGTTACACATATTATAAGAAAAATAAAAGAGATATTTTTTATGGTATTTCTCACTTGTAATTTTACTCAACATCTCGAAATTTTTGATCGGGAAATTTAGAAGCAAAATTCTCCAATGCTTGAATAGACAACTTTCCAACTGCATTCCATTGTTTTTTGTTATATGTTTCACTCTCTAGTTCAGATACAAAAGAATCATTTAATCTATTACCAAGATTGAACAAACCAGAGGCGAGTGTAATTTCTATAACTTCCCTGTCTGAAAACACAGATTTCATCCTATCCGCAAGTTCTTGGTTATCACGAGATTGATTTAAAGTGACAGCTTCTGCCCATTCAAGGGCCAATTTTTCTCGATTTGTAAATAAAGACGATTTCTTATAATCATCTGTTGATAATGCTATAATTTGTTCATCACTAAGACCAATGCCTTTTGCATAAATTCTTGTATGAGATGTGCAATAGTTACATTCATTTGTCATGGAAGTTTTTACGCAGGCTAGTCCACGTAACTTTACATCAGAGTTGGAGCCAAGACCATCTTGACGAATAGATACAAGAAATCCTAACCACCAGCGGGCAATCTCTGGCGTATGTGTAATTAGAATTTTCATAAGGTTTGATGTCCTGCCCAAAAACTGCTCTGCTGCTTCAAAGATTTCTTTTTCTGACGTGGTGTAGTCTTCTTTTTCTAAATTAGAAACGCGTTGCATGGCTTTCCCCTTAATTGATTCCAATGGTGTAATTTGAGCAAAATTGAAAAATAGTGTCAAATAGTTAAAAGAAAAGAAACTAAACTTATCAGACAAGCACGCTATTGAATTTGACTTTTATTGCTCTGTATACAACAGTTAAAGAATTCAATAATTGCGAGGGTTGTTTAATTTCATGACAAAAATTACTTTTAATGATGGTATGAAAATTTACTGGGATCATTCTATTGAAATGGATGACGGTCTCATTTTAAGAGCAGATATTTATTGTCCTGAGAAAGTTGGTAAATATCCAGTAATTATGACTTATGGGGTTTATGGTAAATGGCTCGACTTTAGAGATGGTTATAAGCCCCAATGGGATATCATGGTAGATAAGTTTCCAGAAGTTATGGCTAATTCTTCTTGCAAATATCAGAATTGGGAAGTTGTAGATCCTGAAAGATGGGTTCCTGACGGTTATGTTTGTGTGCGAATAGATTCGAGGGGTGCAGGACGCTCACCTGGTTATTTAGACCCATTTTCACCACGTGAAACTAAGGATTTTTATAACTGTATTGAATGGGCTGCCCAGCAAGAGTGGTCAAATGGAAAAATTGGTTTAAACGGAATTTCCTATTATGCAATTAACCAGTGGCAAGTTGCTGAATTACAGCCGCCTAACCTTGCGGCAATGTGTATTTGGGAGGGAGCGCATGATCTATATAGAGAATGGGCTTATCATGGCGGTATATATTGTACATATGGTGGCAATTGGTATAAAGGGCGATGCATTCCAAGACAAAATGGCTTAGGTGTGAACGGATATAAAGCTCGGATTAATGGTGACTATGTGTCAGGACCGCTCACGCTATCAAATGAAGAGCTTGGTTATAATCGCACTAACATGAATAGAGATATGTTTAGTAATAAATTAGTTACGGACCAATATTGGCAGGAAAGAATACCCGATTTTTCAAAAATTACTGTCCCTGTTTTATCAGCAGCAAATTGGGGGGGGGCAATCACTTCATTCTCGAGGTAATTTTGAAGGTTTTAACAAGATTGCTTCTACTGAAAAATGGCTTGAAGTTCATGGCATGGAGCATTGGACAGAGTTTTATACAGATTATGGCGTAAATATACAGAAGAGGTTTTTTGGACATTATCTTAAAGGGGAAGATAATAATTGGAGAAATGAGCCCAGAGTTACTTTGCAGGTAAGGTATCCTGGCAATAAATTTGTTGAAAGAAAAGAGAATGAATGGCCATTAAAGCGAACAAATTGGACCAAGTTATATCTAACACCAACTGGCTCGCTT
Source organism: uncultured SAR116 cluster alpha proteobacterium (assembly GCA_902573725.1). GTDB lineage: Bacteria > Pseudomonadota > Alphaproteobacteria > Puniceispirillales > Puniceispirillaceae > UBA5951. The sequence goes on along the minus strand of CACGLE010000022.1, from coordinate 12,495 downwards.
TCCTCAGAAGAACAAACATTTGAAAAAACCAAAATTGAATATGATGGTTTTGGAGAAGGTATAACTTTTGTAAGTCAGCCTTTGTCTGGCGAAACAGAAATAACAGGCCCAATGGCATCAAAACTATTTATCTCATCTGAGTCTTCAGATGCTGATTTGTTTTTAGTCGTGCGAGTGTTCTCCGAAGATTTTAAAGAAATTACTTTCAAAGGTGCATTAGACCCAAATACCCCTGTAGGACAAGGATGGCTGCGTGCGTCTCACAGAAAACTAGATCCAAATATGAGCAAACCTTACAGGCCCTATTACACACATGACGAAATTCAGCCTTTAGAGCCTCAAAAAATCTATGAGTTAGATATCGAGATTTGGCCAACTTCAATAGTAATACCTAAAAATTACAGAATAGCGCTTACAATCAGAGGAAGAGACTATGTAAATCAATCTGGTGGAGGCAGTACACTTCCTAACATGAATAAATTTTCGGGTTGTGGCCCGTTTTTACATAACGACCCTGATGACAGACCACTGGATGTTTTTGGAAAAAAAATATCGCTTCACTTTTCAGAAAAGGATGTTCCATATTTATTGCTTCCTATCATTTGATAAATTAAACGCGCTATTGAGGGGAAAATGTCATTGATGTTTCAAGACAAAAACTATTTTTCACTGGTTTTGATCGAACTTTCATTAAATCATTTATATTAAAGACGGTAGAGTTCAAGCCACTAATAGAGTCTCAATTCATGTTTTAATTTCGTATAGTAATTTTTAAATATTTGCTATTAGGATTTATAAGATCTAGCTTAAAATAATTCTACAGTATCATCTTTTTTTTGTTATTAAATTTAATACCTCCTTTAGTGAAGTTATTGAAAAATCTGCAGGTTTTGCAAGGTTTCCACGAACATTTACTGCGGCAACCAGCAGTCCTGCTTTTTGTGCTGAGATAATGCCAGAGATGCTATCTTCAACAGCTAAAATTTCATATGGTTTGAGCCCCAGTTTCTTTGCAGCTATTTTATAAGGAGTTGGGTCTGGTTTACCTATTTTTACATCGTCCAGAGAGAGAGAAAAATTAAATATTTTTGACACTCCAAGTGCGGCAAGATTAATGTCTACTACCAGCCGGTTAGAGTTTGAAACAGCTACTTGTAAAATATCCATAATCTGGAGTTCTTTTATAACTTCTGAAGCATCTGGCATCGTAGTTAAAGTTGAACTATTAATAAAATAAAAATTATTGATTTGGTGTGCCCATTCTTCAAATTTTAGCCCAGCAGGGAAGCGTTTTTGAAGTGAGTTCCAAACACCAGGGAGATTTACACCGATGAAATATTCATTTGGGAGGTCGGAAATATCAACGTCGTATTTTTCACAAACCAATATTAGTGATTTTAAATGAAGAGGTTCGCTATCTACGAGTGTTCCATCTATATCCCAGGCTACTGCCTTTATCATAATTTATACTTCAACTAAGGCTTGATATGTTTGACGGAAGGTGCGGTATCCCTTGTTATAAAGTTCAGCATTTTGGGTATTAGGTTCAATAAGGTTACTGTAAGAAACAAAATCTGTAATGCCAAACCAGTCATCACTCATTTCTGACCCAATAACTGCCATCCAAGCCGCCCCAAGACAGGAACCTGGGTGTCCCCTCAACAATTGAATAGGTTGTTGCAATATGTCGGCACAAATTTGCATCCAAAGATTTGAATTGGAGCCACCATCTGAGGCCAGAAAACGTGTAGTTAGATGGCCCATCTCATTAAAAACCTCTATATGGTGTCGGAACGCATATCCAAAACCCTCAAGAAGTGCGCGCCACAAATGTCGTATGTCATGGTTTAAACTGATTCCGCGAATAATTCCACGAGCATATGGGTCATGTATTGGTGTCTTTTCACCTAAGAAATAAGGAATAATCTGGACACCCTCGGACCCAGGAAGTGTTTCAGTAGCAATTTTGTCAAGGTATTGATGTAGTGTAATCCCGCATGACTGTGCATTTTCTCTCTCACCTTTGGCTAACTTATCAACAAACCAGTTAAGAGCAGAGCCACCAGATGCCATACAACCATTTGGCATATACAGACCAGGTATTAAATGGAGGTCAAGAAACATACGAGGGTCAGGTTTCAGTTTGTCAGTAGCAATCATAATGTCAGTCGCTCCACCAAACTTAAGCAAAACGTCTCCAGGTTGGTTCACTCCAGCAACATAAGCTGATGCTATATGATCAGCTGCACCACCAACAACCAATGTACTTTTCGAAAGTCCAGTTGCTTTTGCAGAGTCCTCATTTATTTTTCCGAGAACAGAATGAGAGGCAATTTTGCGAGGTATAGCAGAACGGGGGATGTGTCCTAAAGAGACCAAGTCATCAGAAATCAAACCAGTAGTAGTATCTACAAACCCTGCTTCAAGTGCCCAGTTTTGTTCAACTGCTTTTTCACCAGTGAGTTTCCAGTTGATGAAGTCGTAAGAACCAAAGACTGTACTGATTTGTGCAAATATCTCAGGTTCATGTTTTTCTATCCAACGCAATTTTGCAGCAACCAATTGCTGATTTATACCATTTCCCGTTTTTTTGATGAATTCTTGTTCTTCAAACTCTAATTTTATCTCCTGAACTTGCTCACCACAACGACCGTCACTTTGTTGGATAGAAGGACGGAGTACTCTACCTAAAGAGTCGAGTAATACCACAGCTGGAAGCATACCTGTTACACCTACAGCCTGGATTTCCTCCGGACCAATTTTCGCTTTTGACATGAGTTCAGGAATGATTTCAACAACATTCTCCCACCATTCGTCTGGATTTTCCTCTGCCCATCCTGGGAATGGGGAGCTCAGTTTTACAGGTCGAGTGGCGTGACCTAAAATTTTATCAGGTAAACTAAGCAAAATGCCTATTGTAGATGTAGTTCCAATATCAAGCCCAATTACGTAACTCATCCTCGTAGCCTGTTTACTACATCCATAAAACGTTTTACACGTTCACCGTCGACCTTATTCCATGTATTGCCGTCAACCTTAAAATGTGTTCCTATAACGCAACCAGATGCAACTGACATGACTTTATTTACATTGTCTATATTCACTCCCGTATTTGCAAAAACTGGTACTAAATCTCCGACAGCCTCGGCAACTTTTTGAAGGTCTGAGCTATCCGCAGGTTGGCCTGTGATCGGACCTGATACTAGGATGGCGTCAGCTAAAGACGAAAATATGGCAGATTTTGCCCTTAATTCAATATTTCGCTGGTCTAAAGAATGGGCAAATTCGGCGTTTATATTAAAAAACATTTTCATATCATTTTTGTTTAGACTGGAACGAAGTCGGCTTGCTTGTGCACAGTCTGGAGCCCAAACACCCATGTCAGAAGCAAATACTCCTGTAAAAATTTCGCGAACAAATGATGCACCCGTCACAGAACCAATAGCAACAGTAGCAGTCGGATCCCATAAATAGTTTACACCGAATGGTACTTTCAACATTGGCTTAAGTGTTGATACAATCATTGTCATAGCTGCAATGCTTTCGGGTGTCGCTTTAAGAACATATGGCCGATCATTTTCATTGCCAAACATTATTGAATCGACCCCCCCAGATTGTAGCTGTTCAATGTCTATTGACACGTCTTCAATTAGCTTATCTATTCCGCCGTCAGCGTCAAAAAGTGGCGAGCCTGGCAGAGCACCAATGTGTGCCATGGAGATCACCACCTTTTTCTTCTCTCCAAAGAAGTCAAAAACCATTATAAATCTCCTTTCTCATTTCAGTAACGACACTCGATGCAATTAGAATTTCGACACCAGCTGCTTCTAGAGATTCTAGCAAAGGTTCAGGTGGTATTTTCTCTGTTATAAGCATGCTGATATTAGTAAGTTCAGAAACTCTTGCAACCGATACTCTACCAAATTTAGAACTATCCATTAAAACAATATTGCGTTTAGATTGCGAGACCATTGCAGCTTTTATTTCTGTTTCTTCTATTGAATAATCGTAGAATCCGTCTTCCGCCAATCCCGAAACACCAAGGAAAGAGATGTCAAAGTGGAAGCGCCTTAAATCCTCAACTGCTTTTACACCCACTATCGATGGTTCTGAGCCCTGAACTTCGCCGCCGGGCACATACACTTTTGCACCTGATTGTCCGAGGTGACTGGCAATTGGTAGTGAGGTGGAAAAAACTCGAATAGGCATTTCTTTGATACGATCTGCTAGAGCAAACACGGTAGAGCCTACGTCTAGTGCAATTATTTGATTTGGTCCAATTTGTTGTGCTGCTAAAGCAGCAATAGCAAATTTTGCCCGTTGGTTTAAAACGTTTCGGCGGTCAAGGCTAGGTTCTATTGTATCAAACTTTTTTGCCGATGGACTATTAGGTAGAATTGCACCACCGTGTGTGCGAGCTAGTAGTCCTAGTCCTTCCAAAAAATCAAAATCTCGACGAATAGTCATCTCTGAAGTTTCACAGAGCTTAGCGATCATAGGAACTGTTACTAGCCCTTCTTCTTCAAGAGAGGAAAGAATCATATCACGACGCTGAGAGGCATGAAATTTTTTAGAGGTCATATAATGTTCCCTGTTCATTATTTTAACAATAAAAATCATAAACAAACAAAATTCTCAACCTTTTAATGAAAAAGCACCATTTTTTCGTTGAATATTGTTATATTATGTGAATTAATTGTGGGATGTTGGAGCCTAAAAAATAATGGGTACTTTTCAAAGAACAGCTCTTATAACTGGAGGAGCAACAGGTATTGGGCTTGCAAGCGCAAACGCGTTTTCAAAAGCTGGATATAATGTTGTCCTCACAGACTTAGAACAAAAGGTTGTGCAGGATGCTGCCAATACCATAAAGGGCCCAACTTTAGCTATAAAACTCGACGTTTGCGACCAAACTTCTATTTATGTTGCGTTTAAAGAAGGAGAGCGAGTTTTCGGTCAAATTGATGTTTTGCATGCTAATGCTGGTGTATCAAGCATGAAACGAGCTTTGGATCTGACCGAAGAGGATTGGGACTTTAACTTCAATGTTAATGCTAAGGGTGTTTTTCTTTCCAATCAGGCTGCGATACGTCATTTTTTGAAACACCAAAATAAAGGTGTCATTGTGAATACTGCGTCTTTAGCTGCCAAAGTAGGCGCCCCTCTTTTGGCGCATTATTCAGCATCAAAATTTGCAGTGTTAGGATGGACACAGTCGCTTGCTAGAGAGCATGCTGGGGATGGAATAAGGGTTAACGCTGTTTGTCCGGGCTTCGTTAAGACAGGAATGCAAGATCGTGAGGTTAAATGGGAGGCTGATTTGCTTGGCTCCACCCCTGGTGACGTATTTCAATCTTACATTGATCAAACTCCACTTGGCCGGATCGAAACTGCAGAAGATGTTGCTGATGTTGTCGTTTTTCTTGCTTCCGATAAAGCTCGGTTCATGACAGGACAAGGCATCAACGTAACTGGTGGCGTGTATATGGGATAACATGTCACATTATAAATTTAACAAATGGGAGATAAATATGAAAAAACTTAAATTAAGCACTGCTATCGCAGCAATTGCCTGGGCTACAATAAGTACATCCCAAGTTGCTCACGCGGGTGAAATTAATATTATTATGGAAGAAGTTCCAGATTATGATATTGTAGCAAAGCTCACCGATCAATTCACTGAGCAGAACCCTGGGATTACAGTAAATTTTGACGCTATGCCGTTTGATGCTATGCGCGATAAGATTCTAACATCATCATTAGCACCTTCAGCGACCTATGACGTTATTATAATTGATAACCCTTGGACTGACGAGTTCGCAAGAGCTGGCTTCTTAGAGCCTTTAGACTCACTAATTTCTAGCCAAGATGGTTATGCATATGACGACTTCGTTCCAGCTCTTGCTGACATAAGCAAGGTCGACGGTTCTATTTATGGTGTGCCATATTATAACTATGCTCTTGGTTTAATAGTTCGTCAGGATATTTTTGACTCGAAAGGTTTAGCAATTCCAAAAACAATTGAAGATTACATGAGCGTTGTAAAATCATTAACGACTAATGGTATGTACGGCGCTGCTATGCAACCTCAAAAAGGTTATAAAATTATGGAGGAATGGAAAAATTGGTTATATGCTAACGGTGGTGAATTGTTTGATGATGCAGGCAATGTGATTATTAACAACCAAGCTGCTATTGATGCACTAAATCAGTATATCGAGACCCATAGTCAGGCTGCTCCACCTAACTCTGCAAACTGGGGTTTTGATGAAGCTTTACGTTCCGTATCCTCAGGTAAAGCTGCCACAATGCTTTCTTACAACTGGATGCTTCCAGCGTTGAACGCGAAAGGTGGAATGTCTGGTGACCTTGCAGGTAATTTTACCCTTCATGAAGTCCCTGGTGGTAAGTCCGTTTTAGGGCTTTGGTCATGGGGAATTACTGCAAACTCAGACAATAAAGATGATGCTTGGACGTTTATTTCATGGATTTCTAGTCCAGAGGTTGCAAAACAAAGAGCTATTATGGGTGGCGCACCAGTCCGTAACAGCGTAATGAATAGTCCAGAAGTTTGGGAAAAGGGTTATGGTAAGGCCTACTACACTGCGCTAGCTGACATTCTGGATGGCTCGGCACCATTGTCCTCTGGAAACAACGCCGAGGAATTGATAGAAATAGTTGGTACTGAATTGAGTGCTGCTGTTACTGGCCAAAAGAGTGTAAAAGAAGCATTAGATGCAGCTGCAAATGGTGTGGAAAGAGCAATTAAATAATGTTAAATGGAGGGGTGGCGATTTATCGCTACCCCTAAATAATAACGAATGCAGCCCAAATGCATATTAAATATAAGCTAATTTTACCATTGGTTTTTCTCCTATCTGGCATAATGCTATACCCGTTCATATTTTCTTTATGGCTATCGCTTCAAGATTATCGGCTTACAAGAATAAATGACGTTCAGTTTGTAGGTTTTGAAAACTTTGGCTTTATCGCAACTGACCAAAGTTTTTTAAACGCAATGGGGAATACCATAAGCTTTGTAGCTAGTGCCGTAATAATTGAGTTAATTTTAGGACTCTCACTTGCCCTTCTCATTCAAAAGTTATTGATTTTCAGGGGATTTGTTCGATCAATATTACTTGCCCCCATGTTTATAACTCCTATCGCGGTAGGCTTAATGTTTCGTTTTTTTACTAAACTCAGAAATCGGTATAATACCTTTTTACCTATTAAGATTTGGAGTTTCTTTAGACTGGTTTGGTCCAGAATTAGCATTATTTTCGATAGTTCTTATCGACGTATGGCAGTGGACACCATTCATGCTTTTAATGTTTCTTGCAGGTTTGGAGGCCTTACCCAAAACACCATTTGAGGCTGCTCGTGTCGATGGTGCAGGACGATGGTTAACCTTCTCTTCAATTACTTTACCCATGTTACGGCCTGTTATAGTAGTTGCATTAATCATAAGAGCATTGGATGCATTTAAAGTTTTTGAATATGTATTTGCCATTACGCGAGGTGGACCAGGTAATTCTACAGAGACCATTATGTATTATATATATCAAACAGGTTTTCGTTTTTTCCGCATGGGTGAAGCTGCTGCCGCGTCTATTTTGCTGATTATATTTATTTTAGTTTTCGTAATTTTAATCGTGAACTTATCGCGACCAAAGGTGATAAAGTGATTGTATCATTTGAAAATCGATTGTCGCGTTTTCTTGGCACAACAGCAATTTTTATAGCGATTATTTTGGTATTGTTTCCCTTTCTTTGGATATTTTTAGAGTCTATAAAACCACCTTCACTAGGTGGGAGACCGGATATTTGGCGTTTTGAACCATCATGGGAAAATTGGGGCGAGATTGTTTTCAATAGTAACGTTCCACTCAACATCTTGAATTCGTTTTTTATCGCATTAATTACGGTGGTTATTTCACTGGTATGTGGAGCACCTGCGGCGTATGCATTCTCTCGCTTTCGTGGCTTTCAGGGGGCAAGATACTCAATTCTCGCGGCGGAGATGATGCCTCCTGCAATTTTAATTCTTCCGCTTTTCTTACTTCTTTATAAATTAGAGTTAATAGATAGTCGTGTCGGAGTAATAACTGCGCACCTTACTTTTGTGGTTCCGGTAGTTACCTGGTTTCTAATTGGGTTTTTTGATGAAGTTCCAAAAGACTTAGAGGACCAGGCTATGATTGATGGCTACACAAGGTTCCAAGCATTTTATAAAGTAATACTTCCAGCAGTAAGGCCTGGTCTTGCAGCGGCTGGTATCTTCGGCTTTGTTCTTTCCTGGAATGATTTGTTTTATTCGTTGCTACTCACTGGTGCTGAGAGTCGCACATTGCCAGTTGCAATAGCTGGTTTTTGGACGTTCCGGGGAATCGAACTAGGCAAAATGGCAGTTGCTATTCTTATTGCAGTAATACCAGTCTTAATTTTATCCTATTCAATTCAAAAGCATCTTATAAGAGGAATCGGGGGTAGTGGTGTTAAATATTAGAGAGATTTGTTTGTAATGGGTCAAGTTGATTTTAAAAATCTTAGAAAGTCCTTTGGTTCTACAAACATTATTGATGGGCTTAACTTAGAAATACATAATTCTGAATTCCTAGTTTTGCTTGGACCTTCCGGATGCGGTAAATCTACAACCTTGCGCCTACTTGCAGGTTTAGAAACAGTTTCGAGTGGAACAATCTCTATAGATGGTTGCGACGTTACTGAGCTTGAGCCTCGTGATCGCGATATAGCGATGGTTTTTCAGAATTATGCACTTTATCCAACAATGACAGTAGAACAAAATATAGGATTCGGCCTCAAAGCTAAAAAAATGTCTCCTAAATTAATTAAAGAAAAAGTTAACGAAGTAGCTGATTTATTGGGGTTAACACATCTTCTAAATAGAAAACCTAATGCTCTTTCAGGAGGACAACAGCAAAGGGTAGCTATCGGCAGAGCAATAGTCCGAAAGCCAAAAGTTTTTTTGTTTGATGAACCATTATCCAATCTCGATGCAAACTTGCGTTTAGAGATGAGGGCTGAAATAATGAAATTGCATAGAGAATTAGGTGCAACCACTATTTTTGTAACTCATGACCAGGAAGAGGCTATGGCAATGGCCGATAGGATCGTGATTATGGATAAAGGATTAATTGAGCAGGTTGGAACGCCAACGGAAATTTATTTTCAGCCGAAGACGCGAATGGTAGCGGGATTTATTGGTAATCCGAGCATGAATTTTATGAAAGGCGAAATTTCTAAAAATTCAGAACTCAAACTGCCTATTGGAAACATTAAGGTAAATACTATCTTAAGCTTAGGCGAGCACATAGATGTCGGAATTAGACCAGAAAAAATAAAGCTTGCTGATTCAAAAAGAAAACCGAATGAAAATATAGTGACAGTAAAGGTGACAAATATTGAACTGCTCGGGCCTCGCGCCATAGTGAAAATGAAGCATGAGAGCGGTCAGGTACTTACTTCTGTAGTAGATCATGATGAAATAGGTAAATATGAGCTAGGGACTAATATTATTATTTCTTTAGCTAGTAATGCTCTACACATATTCCCAAAAATAAAAGATTAGGGGCTATTTTTTTGCAACTTAGTTTTTCCAAAAGTATGAGAGAAATCGATGGTTATTAGTAATTTTATACATTATCGCGTTAAATTTTTTGTTTATTATTTTTTGTTATTACTCGGTTAAAAAGTTGTTGTGTTTTAAATAAATGGCGCGCCCGAGAGGATTCGAACCCCTGACCCCTAGATTCGAAGTCTAGTGCTCTATCCAGCTGAGCTACAGGCGCTTAAATTTATATCAATTTCTAATGGCTGCAACAGCCACAGCTATTTTTAGAGGCTGGTTTTTCTTTCTTTATCATTTTATTTTGGTCACTTTTTGCGATATCCTCATCTATACTAACATGAGTTTGTCGCCTTTGCAGAAGTTTGTTTTCAACATAATCTTCGAAAGAATGAAAGCCTAGTTTTTTAGATTTTTTTTGTTCGTAAGCTTTTCTACCTTTAAGACTTGAAATATAGCTTGCCACATCCTGATCTGATATCATTTGAAACCCTTTTTTAAAAATATTTTGTTAATTTGTATCATCAAATTGTATTAAACGGAAAATAATTACCAAGACTATTAAAAAATTTTGTTACTTAAAATTAAAACTCATAACTTTTAAATAAAAATTCTATACGTTAATATTTGTAACTTTGCGCTTTTACCAGTTTATTTATTCAAACGGAATTGAAAAGATTGAAATTCTGCTGCTATTTGCTAGCTAGCATTTAAAACTCTTTTTATAGTGGTTAAAGATGATTGTTTTACCTGGTCCCAATTTTTATAATTATCGATGATAGTCTGACCGCTGGTTATTAATTGTGAAGACAAGACCCTATAACATCTGACTACTTCTTCATACATAACATTATTAAAGGTTTCGCTATTGTAAGCAGCAATAATTTTATCTAAGTTAACGGCTAGTATTTGGTCAGCGATTTGTAAATCATCCTGTGAGTATTGCCCCTCAAAAACTATTGACAAGTAAGCAGTATAAGCAATGTCTGCTGCAACATCAAAGGCCTCCTCGTCTCCCATGTAAAAATCAACAGCGCCATTTCCAATAACCACACCTGCGCACGCCGCAATGTTGTCAATTTCAGTGGTTTCAGCTGTTGCAGAAAAAGACCAAGCAAATAGAGGTATCATGAACAAAAACTTCTTTAAATTTGACATTGTAATTTTCTCTTTTGAGTACTCTTTCAAACTATTAAAGCAACTATGATATTAATACCTAATTACATGATATAGCAATGATTTAAAAATAGATGAGCTCGAGAGCATTTGAACTCTTGATAACTAAGCTAGCGGTCTGACTCTCTATCCAGCTAAATTTATGTTATCGAGTAAATATGAATTATAAAAACACTTCTTCACGGGCGAGACTTAAACGAGGGATGGGGATAACCTTTCCAGCATCTTGGAATAAAAGGGAACTCTTTTGTAATTAAGTAAATGTAGCCATGTGCATTGGTATCCATCCCGTTACACTCATCTAAGTCACCGATACCATTTAAAAACTCAAAGTCTTGTGTATAGGTTCCGTCATGCACACCATCTGGCCCGCCATTTCTTGTACCCTTTTTTAGCTTATAACTTGATTTAAACTCATCTTTCAGAGAGACAAAAATTTTAAATCCATCACCAGCGAAACCCACATGAATTAAGTTATTAGGTGTAATCTGTGTTTCAATTAGACCGGTGGGTAATCCATGGTAATGATACATTCCATTTGACTGCACATGAGCATTATTCATGTCTAAGCCTAGTCTTTTTTTGTCCAAAATAATTGCTTCTTCACGCCAATCACACGGGCCTTTGATTCTTATTTGTGGTTCGAGTCTGTTTATAAAAAAAGGTCGTTTATTTGTTTTTAAGTAAGCTTGTTGTTTCTCAGGACTCCAGCATTCCGCTGTCTGAGGTACAAACATTACACCATTCAAAGCTACACCAAAAAATTTGCTAGGTGTCATGTAATCGCTTTTCTGTGGGTATTTAGTAAAATACAAGGAATGTGTTTGTTCCCGTATTTTGTGTGGATTTCCCCTTGTTGGAAAAATTCCAGTTTTATGATTAGGAATACCGTTTGATTTTACGCTTACTGTATTTTCAAGTTCTGTATACTTTACTTGATTACTTAAATTTTTAGCTAAGGTGAAATCAGAACTCTTGTATGGTCTTGTAATTTCATGTGCTTGTAAAACTGTCGCTAGCGATATTGCAATTCCAATAATTGTTGTTCTAAATGTTTTCATAAAAACCAACATCAATTGTTTGATAACCTTAGTTGTCTAATTTAATGATTGAATTAAGGCTAAAATTTGACGAGGATAATGCGCTCGAAAAGATCCAAACTCCTGGGTCCTAGATTCGTAGTCTCGTGCTCTATCCTTTTTTCATTTAAGTACTTGTTTTTAAACAGATCCTATTTATGAATATAGCATTCCTGACTGATGCACTGTGTCAATACTGTGTCATACATCGGATGCACTTTATGTGTATAAAAGGGGTAAAATAATTAAATATTTTTCCTACATGTCATCAAAAAACCAATGATTTTTGTATAATTAGTCCAACGAAAATTCGGTCCCCATCTTTCGCAGTGCGTCATAAAAAATATTGTTGTAACTCAAATTTTCAATTGCGCCAGAAAATGTTTCTAGTTTACTTCCAGTCAATTCTAGAGATTTTATTATAGAACTAAATTCATTCTTCGCGTTCATGAAGAGTTTTTCTGAAGGATAAATTATTATGAATATGCCAGTACTAGGAGATATTTTTACCCAAAATTTTAGCAATGCCCCAAATTTTTCGAATCTATCATGATCAGCGCCCTTATCTGTATAATTTAAAAGGGATTTTAAAGCACTTTCATCCTTTAGGTTTGCTTTTATTACGTTACAATACAAAACATTTATTCCTTTTTG
>CACGLE010000021.1 GCA_902573725.1 uncultured SAR116 cluster alpha proteobacterium | reverse complement strand
GGTCCAAGTGAGCTAGGAATTGACAAATTGGTTAAATACGTAAGCTTGATGTGTGATACACATACTAGTAACGAAATAATTCTTGCAACGTCCGCAACTGTGGAGGGTCAGACAACTGCCCACTATATTGCTGAGAGACTTCAGGAATTTTCAATTATTATTTCAAGACTTGCCCATGGCGTACCTGTAGGCGGTGAGCTAAATTATCTGGATGATGGTACTCTTGCACTAGCAATGAAAGCTAGAACACCTGTTGGTTAATTAACAAGCTGGAGATATTAGACTTCATCATCTGTTTCTTTCGACGATCTAGCCACGGTTTGAATTTCTGAGTTTACAACAGAAATATTTTCGTCTTCGGGTACCTCTAATTCTGTAATCCTATAGCTTCTTTTTGAAATACGTGAAGTAGAGGTTTGTATTTCTGATATGTCTTTTTGTACTTGCGAAAAATGCCTATTTAAATTTTCCACTCTTGTATCCAATCTTGATACATCCTCAATCAATTTAAGCATTTCAGACTGAATTATTGCCGTTTGCTCTCTTAGCCTTGCATCACGCAAAACCGCCCTCACTGTATTGAGCGTTGCCATCATTGTGGTAGGTGACACTATCCACACCCTAGCTTTATAAGAGGCATCGATAACGTCTGGCAAATTAGCATGCAATTCTGCGTATACTGCTTCTGAGGGCAAAAATAAACAGGCTGATTCCGCCGTACTGCCAGCAATAATGTATTTATCTTGAATATCTTTTACATGACCCCTAACAGAAATAGCGAGCTGTCTCCTGGCAGCTATTTGTTGTTCCTTCGTTTCTGAATTCTGCAAATTATACCACGCATCGAGTGGAAATTTAGAATCTATAACTATATCACCTGGTGGGTTTGGCAGCTTTAAAATACAATCAGCCCTTTTTTGATTTGGAAGTGTAACTTGAAAAGCATAGGAATTTGGTGGTAATACTGTTTTAACTAAATTTTCTAGTTGCACTTCACCAAAAGCTCCACGCTCAGTTTTATTCGCTAAAATATTATGAAGTTGTGTAACTTGTCCTGTTAATTCAGTAATCTGGATATTCGCCCTATCAATTACAGCTAATCTTTCAGATAATTTGGTAAGATTATCATGAGTGGATTGTGTTTGTTGTTGGAGTGAATGACCCAGTTGCTGTCGAAAATTTGAGAGCGTTTGTTCCATTCTAGCAGATTGTTCAGAAAGTTGACTTGTAATATTTTGTTGTTGCTGACTTGAAGCCTGCACCATCTGTGACAATTGGCCTTTCAATTCTGCCATTGTATCAGATTGTATATTAGATGATTTTTTTCTTCTGATAATAAATAACAATGCAATGATAAGGCAGATTGCTAAAATAAAAAAAATACTAAAATTAAAGTTTGAAGGAGTCATAATTTTTTCTTTTTATTTTCCCGTAATTTCAGCTCGCTTGACCTTTATTCTGCCAGTGGCTATTAAATTTTAACAACTCCGTAAAATAATAAAAACAATTTATGTATAAAATTCAAAAAACCTTAACACAAGCATGATTACGAGCTAAATAAAATTAGAAAATATAATGGCTATTAAACCGATTCAGTTTGTTCCAAACCCTGTGCTCCGCAAAAGTGCGTTGCCTGTTGAAAACATCACAGATAAAACTCTTCAACTGCTAGATGATATGGCGGAAACAATGTATGACGCGCCTGGAATTGGGCTTGCAGGGCCTCAAATTGGTGAGTTGAAACGACTGATTGTAATGGATTGCAGCCGGGATGATGAAAAAAGCGAACTATGGCAGATGATAAACCCAGAGGTTATTGAATTATCAGAAGATAATTCAACTCTTGAAGAAGGCTGCTTGTCTATCCCAGGTCATACTGCAGAAGTTTCAAGACCAGATTGGATTAAGTTACGTTTCACTGATATAAAAGGTAAAGAACAGCAAATTAAAGCGGAGGGTTTGCTTGCTGCTTGTATACAACATGAAATTGACCATCTTGATGGCATATTGTTTATTGATCATATATCAAAATTAAAACGAGATATAATTTGGCGAAAAGTGCTAAAAGAGGCACGCCAGACTTAGTTTTTTAATTTTATTCGGTGAACCTCATGCGTATAATATTTATGGGAAGTCCTATATTTGCAGTCAAAAGTCTTGACGCCCTTCATCGACATCATAAAGTCCTTTCTGTTTATACTCAGCCACCACGCCCCTCAGGTCGTGGAATGCAGGTAAGACCAACAGCAGTTGCTGAATATGCTAAAATCAATGACATTACCTGTTTTGTCCCACCGTCACTTAAATTAGAGAATGAGATAAGCAGGCTCAATCAAGCTAAACCTGATTTAATAGTCGTAGTCGCTTATGGACTAATTTTATCAAAAGCCGTTTTGGATATTCCCCGTTTTGGATGTATTAACGGGCACGCTTCACTACTACCACGATGGAGAGGTGCCGCACCAATTCAACGTGCCATTGAAGCTGGAGATAAACAATCTGGAGTAACTACAATTCAAATGCAGACTGGTCTTGATACAGGCCCTATGCTTCATCAAATTTCAACAAAGATAAACCACTTTGATACTTTTCAAACATTACATGACAGGCTGGCAATCTTGACTGCGGAAAGCTTAATTCACACAATTCAACTAATCGAAAAAAATAATCTAAATCCAATCAGTCAGCATGAATTTGGAGTTCGTTATGCAAATAAGATTTCTAAATCAGAAGCTGAGTTAAACCTTACACAACCCGCACAACTACTAAGTAATAAAATTAGAGCTTTCAGTCCAATTCCAGGATGTTGGTTACGTTTAAGAAATGGAAATAGAGTAAAAATTCTTAAAGCAAACATTAAAGAAAGTGAGTCAGAACTTCCTATCGGAACTGCCGTTATATTAGATCGGCGAAAAAAATTTGGAATTGCTATGTCAGATAGAAAAGTTCTATTTCTTGATGAATTACAATCTGCTGGTAAAAAGCCAATGAATGGCGCCGATTTTTTAAATGGGTATACGATTGAGAGTGGTGAAATTATTTGGGAATATGGTGACAGTTAAAATGAACCGTATGCTATTAAGAATTGAATATGATGGAACCCCTTTTGTTGGCTGGCAAACTCAGGAAAATGGTAATTCTATCCAGAAAGAACTAGAGGTTGCTGCTCAAAAACTTATTGGAGAACCGACACATATTCAAGGGGCCGGAAGAACCGACTCTGGTGTACACGCAGTAGGACAAGCTGCCCATTTAGATGTTCCACTAAATTATTCAACTCATTCTGTTATGATGGGACTGAACAGCTATCTTAAAGGGCTACCTATTTCTGTTTTATCTGCAACTAAAGTAGGAGGTAAATTCAACGCACGTTTTGACGCCATCGAAAGACATTATCTTTATAGGATCTTAATTAGAAGAGCTCCTCCTAGTCTTAACGCATTTCGCGTTTGGCACTTAAAAAATGAGTTAGATTATGAAGCTATGAATATTGCAGCACAATACCTTGTTGGCAAACATGATTTTACTAGTTTCAGAGCATCTCAATGTCAGGCACTTTCACCTATTAGAACAATGAAAACTCTTAAAATTAATAAGGTTGATGATGAAATACACGTTATAGCGATTGCAAAGTCCTTCCTTCATAATCAAATTCGAAATATCACCGGAACTTTAGTTGAGATTGGAAAGAGGAAATGGATGCCAGAGAAACTAAAAGATATACTTCAAGCAAAAAATAGGCAGGCAGCAGGCCCCAGCGCGCCACCTCACGGCTTATATTTAAAAGACGTTATTTATCCAGAGAGTTCTTTTATTAAGGAAAATTAACCTATTGAAAAACTTATTCCAGCTGTTATTCCTAAAATAGTCTCTATAAGAAATTTACCTGCAAGAAACCCAAATGCAACAAAACGGCTTACATTTAATTGTTGCCGAGCAATTCTAATTAACCAATATAAAACCCAGATTAAAGCGGGGATTGAGAAAATACTAAATGCGCCTACACCTGTAACAATTGAAAAAAGGGTTATAACTGCAAAAAATATCATTTGCATTGTGCTTAGCCACAAATAAGGGACCATGAACACTAGGTACAAATTGCTCTTACTTATGCGTAATAAAAAATAATAAACCAGAATTACAAATAAAAGTAACGACACAAGGGCCGTCGATAAGAATAAAGGGAAAAAATTCCAACCAATTGTCTGCATAGGAATAATCGATACAAGTCCAGAAATTATCCAGCTTACAAATATAGCCTGCCATAGTCCATTTTCCGATATATCAAAAGAAGCTTCCGGAGATTGCTTACCAAGCATCATTTTTAAAGTAGCTTGAAGATACTTAACAACTGTAAAAGGACTAATATTCATTATGTGCATCAAACCTATGTAATATATCTTCATATATGTTGGTTAAGACATCAATATCTTTTATAGATACATTTTCGTCAATTTGATGCATTGTTTTTCCAACCAAACCAAATTCTGCAACAGGACATAGTTTAGTTATAAATCGTGCATCAGAAGTGCCACCAATCGTAGAAAGTTCCGGCACTCGTTTCGTTAGCTTTTTTATTGACTGACTCAAAAGTTCTGTTAATTCACCTTCTTCGGTAACAAAGGGGTCTGCATTTGATTTCCACTCTATCTCAAATTGAACATTATATTCACGTGCTGCTTTAATGAAATGCTGTTCCAACTGAGCTATAAGAGTTTCCTTTGAATGTTCGGTATTAAACCTTATATTGAACATTGCTGTTGCGCTTAATGGAATTACATTGGTAACATTTGATGAAGTAGATAAGCCTGTAACCTCTGCAGTTGTAGGTCCAAAATAACTGTTTCCTGTATCCAATTTTTTACTGGAAACAACCGATAACATTTTTATTAAGGCTGATGTTGGATTTTGAGCTAAATGGGGATAAGCAACATGCCCCTGTTTACCTTTAACAATCAAACTGCCGGATAAGGAACCACGCCTACCATTTCTAATATTATCACCTATTTCCAGTTGGCTAGTTGGTTCAGCAACAATACACATATCTGGAAGAATATTTTTTTTCTTCATCCATTCTACAATTTTAGCCGTCCCATTAATAGCGTCTGCTTCTTCATCACCTGTAATAATAAGGCTAATTTTTGTATTTGAACTTGAAGTTTGCTGCCACTTTTTTATGGCTGAAACAAATGCAGCGATACCAGTTTTCATATCTGATGCGCCACGACCGTATAGTGTTCCATCCTTAATTTCTGCATCAAAAGGAGAAAACTTCCAATCTGTAACACTTCCGATGGGTACAACATCAACATGCCCAGCAAATGCAAAATGAGATGGCCCATCTCCAAATTCTGCATACAAGTTTTCAATTCTCTCTATTCCCTCACCAAATGAAAGCCTTGTGCATTGAAATTCCATCTGCTTTAGCTCTTTTTCTAACAAATCCAGGGCCCCCGCCTGTTTAGGAGTAACAGAAGGACACCGTATGAGTTTTTGAGCTAACTGTACCGCATAAGAAAATTCACTCATATAATTCTTTATCCCTAAGCAAATCATTAAGTGATGTTTTAGACCTGGTTTTCTCGTCGACCCGTTTAATTATGACAGCGCATGATAACGAAGGCCCAGAACTTCCATCTGGTAAACTTGGACCAGGAAGGCTCCCAGGTACAACTACCGAATAGGAGGGCACTCGGCCAATAAAAATCTCACCTGTAGCCCTATCAATTATTTTTGTAGATTGACCAATAAAAACACCCATAGAAATCACAGAGCCTTGTTCTATTACCACGCCCTCAACAATCTCAGATCGTGCGCCAATAAAACAATCGTCTTCAATTATTACGGGGCCTGCTTGTAAAGGCTCTAATACACCTCCGATACCTGCTCCGCCGGATAAATGCACATTTTTCCCTATTTGAGCACAAGAACCGACCGTAGCCCATGTGTCAACCATCACGCCACTGTCAACATATGCTCCAAGATTTACAAAGCTTGGCATTAATATCACAGAAGGTGCGATGTAGGCTGAATGCCTAACATAGCATCCAGGCACTGCTCTAAATCCAGCCTTAGAAAATGTTTCAGCATCCCAACCTGCAAATTTCGAAGGAACTTTGTCCCACCAAGCTGAAACCCCATGCTCATCATGATCAGCACCACTGCTAATAACTTGCATTGGATTTAATCGAAAAGATAATAATACGGCTTTTTTTAACCATTGGTTTACCTTCCATTCATGGTTACCTGTTGTCTCCGCAACCCTCACTTCTCCCCTATCAAGTAATCTTAGAGCCTCCTCTACCGCATCTCTTACCTCGCCAATAGTGTCCTGCGTAATTGAATCCCGTACGTCAAAAGCGTCATTAATAGTACTAGTTAGTGTTGAGTATGTCATATAGGTTCTCCGTCAAATCTTCATTGGTAACTTAGACTAGTAGGTAAGCCCTTGTTTTACCATTGATAAAAATTGCTTAAGGTCCTTAGCTATGAAGTGAACATAAGGTTCCGTTGCACCTTTTTTTGCCCAGCTATGGTCAGCCATCAACCACACTGTTTTCATGCCTAGTTCAGCTGCTGGTTGAAGGTTGCGAGCCATATCCTCTATCATCACTGCCTTCTTTGGATCTACTTTGCTTTTTATCAAGAAATCTTGATATGGCCGCATAGCCGGTTTTGGTAAATGGTTTGATGCGAATATATCAAAAATTAATTCAAAATGATGTTCGATGCCAAAAGCCTCTAATATCCGCCTCGCGTGCAATACAGTTCCATTTGTATAAATATATTTTTTACCTGGCAAAGCACGTATTCCTAAATCAAGCTCTTCATCATAAGAAAGATCAGACAAGTCAATATCATGGACGTAAGATAGAAAATCTTCTGGATCAACTGCATATTCAGAAGAGAGCCCGTTAATAGTTGTGCCGTATTCTAGGAAAAGACGATTCTTCAGTTCCTCAGCTTTTTTTCTGTCTAGATTAAAGTTCTTCTCAATCCATTCAATCATGCGACTAGCTACTCTTGGGAACAAACTCTGATGTGCTGGATAAATTGTATTATCTAAATCAAAAACCCATGCAGAAATTTTAGAGACATCAAGTTTCCCAGGGTCTTTTTCTTTTAACATCAAGTCAGTGATTTCAGTCATGACATTTTCCATTTTTAACTTGGTTAAATTAGGGCTAATCAGATATTCAATATAAATTTAACTACACTTACTCATCTGCATGAATCAATGTACCAATTCCGTGTTCAGTGAATAATTCTACCAAAACTGCGTGTTTTTTTCTTCCATCTAGAATAACAGCAGCACCTGCTCCAGACTGCACAGCTTGAATACATGTTTCAACTTTTGGAATCATGCCTCCTTTGATCACTCCATCCAGAATGAGCTGTCTTGCCTGTGCAATAGACAACCGAGGAATTAGTTTACCATTATCATCCAGAACGCCGTCTACATCTGTCAGCATTAAAAGCCTTGAAGCATTTAGTGCACTCGCAATAGACCCGGCGGCAGTATCTGCATTAATATTATATGTCTGGCCATCTGCTCCAAGACCGAGCGGTGCAACGACAGGGATCATATTTACCCCCAACAGGGCATCTAGAACTTGTTTATCTACTTTATCGGGTATACCCACATATCCAAGATCTACCAGATTTTCGATAGCGCTATCTGTATCTTTAGTTCTATGGTTAAGTTTTTTAGCAATAATTAGGTTCCCATCTTTACCTGAAATGCCCACTGACATTCCGCCAGCTGCGGAAATAGATGTAACAAGAGATTTATTTATAGCACCAGCTAACACCATTTCCACTATCGAGATAGTTTGCTGATCTGTCACACGCAGACCATCAATAAAATTAGACTCCATTTCCAATCTTGACAGCATTGAGCCTATTTGTGGTCCACCCCCATGCACCACGACAGGCTTAGCACCTACTTGTTGAAGTAATACAATATCGCTTGCGAAGGCCTCAATGGAAGCCTGTTCGCCCATTGCGTGCCCCCCGAATTTTATTACCACAGAAAGACCAGAGTATTGCTTCATATATGGCAGTGACTCAATTAGAGTTGCTACCTTGTCAAGCCACATATCCGATTCAGAGCTATTAGACTGCATTAATTCATTTTCCGTTTTGTTTGATTTCTGACTTCTTAAACTATGTGCCCTATTTTGTTTTTCTAATCTAGCATTGTTTTTCGGTATTTATTTAAACAGTAGCACGTTTTTTTTTAATGCGTTAGGGCGAGCCCCGCAATATGCGCTCTAAGCTCTGTTATGCCAATATCTTTTTCAGAAGAAGTTACCCAAATTTTTGGAAAAGCAGCAACCTGTTTAGCAGTTTTTTGTTCCGTATTCTCAAGTAACTTATTCATCTCTGGCACTTTGAGTTTATCTGCTTTAGTTATTACAACTGCAAAACTGACTGCCGTCTTATTTAAAAGAGCCATGACATCCTCATCTGCTGTACCTATTCCACGCCGTGAATCTATGAGAAGAAAAACACGTTGCAAAGATTGCCTACCAGAGAGAAACTGACGCGTAAGTTTTGTCCACGCTTTAATGTCAGCTTTCGGAGCAGATGCGTACCCATATCCTGGAAGATCAACTAGATCTATTCTATCAGCGAGGTTAAAAAAAATGAGTTGTCTTGTTCTACCGGGTGTCTGACTAGTTCTTGCGAGCATTCTACGGCCCGTTAGCGCATTCACAAGTGATGATTTACCAACGTTTGATCGTCCTGCAAACGCGATCTCAGGTCGTGTCATTTCAGGTAATGCCCGCAAATTGTTCGCAGCAGCAACAAATTGACACGGCCTTGCAAAAAGCAATCTGCCTGCCTCTAAATCATCCTGTTCCACCGTCTCCTCCGATAGTTTAAGCCTTCTTTTCAGCCATACTACGCATGATCCACCACTGTTGCACAATTGACAGTAGGTTATTCCAAGTCCAATAAATCACTAAACCAGCTGGAAACGTTGCTAACAAAAAAGTAAAAAATATCGGCATATATTGGAATATCTTTGCTTGAATAGGGTCTGGAGGAGGTGGGTTCAATCGCATTTGTAGATGCATTGTAATTCCCATCAAAACAGGCCAAAGCCCAATTGACAAAAAGGCCGGAAGAAAATCAACAGAGTAAGGTAATAATCCAAATAAATTAAATATTGATGTCGGATCAATTGCCGATAAATCTAAAATCCAACCATAGAATGGTGCATGTCTCATTTCTATGGAAACGTATAATACTTTATAAAGCGCAAAAAAAACAGGTATCTGTAATAAAATTGGAAGGCAACCCGCAGCAGGATTCACTTTTTCCTTTTTATATAATGCCATCATCTCTTGATTCATTTTAGCTCTGTCATCGCCTGCATTTTCGCGAAGCACTTGAATTTTTGGAGCTAATTCACGCATCTTCCCCATAGACCGGTACGATTTGTTCGCAAGTGGAAACAGCACTAACCTGACAATAATTGTAAATGCAATAATAGCTAAACCAAAATTTCCTAGTAAACTATTTAAATAGGTTATGGCATAGAAAAATGGTTTCGTTAGAAAATAGAACCAACCAAAATCAATAGCTAAATCAAAATGAGTAACACCAAGTTCCTCTTCATATTTATCAAGCAAGTCAACGTTTTTTGCTCCTGCAAATAAATATCCAGACCATTGTACCTCACCTCCTGGTGGAACAGTTACAGCACTCCCCAAAAAATCTGCTTGATATCTATCCTCACCTCCAGATAAAGCGCGCATACTAAAATTAACTTTTTCAGATTGCTCCGGCATTATGGCTGCAAGCCAATATTTGTCTGTAATG
This sequence comes from uncultured SAR116 cluster alpha proteobacterium, assembly GCA_902573725.1. Lineage (GTDB taxonomy): Bacteria > Pseudomonadota > Alphaproteobacteria > Puniceispirillales > Puniceispirillaceae > UBA5951. The sequence continues at coordinate 10,373 of CACGLE010000021.1, read as the reverse complement.
CCTGCCCAACCACCTGGTTCTTCAGATTTATGATTGAATCCTTCTTTATTATCATCTTGTAAATCAGAATAAGTCCACTCTTTGAGGGTTGTATCAAATACACCTAATAGACCTTCATGTAAGATCCACATTCCCTGCGTTGAAGGAGTGCCAGTGCGCCTTACTAATCCATAAGGATTTAACGAAATAGATTTATTTAAACTTGATTTGATTGTATCTTCTATTTTAATGAGGTAATCATCGTTTATAGAAATGGTGCGTAAAAAAATGAGACCGTTCCTGTTATCCCAGCTCAACTGAACAGGTGTTTGTGGTGTTAGATTAGAACTCAACATTTTCCATATTGTTTTCCCAGAAGGCATAGGTTGACCATCGGCTTGACTGACCCACCCAAATTCTGAAAAATATGGATTAGCTGATGATACTGGTTCGAAAAGCTTTACGTTTTCTGAGTCCTCAGAAAGTGAAATACGATAATTCTTAAGTATCAAATCATCAATTCTGGCCCCTCTGCTTGTAATAGAACCTTCTAACAACGGTGCTGAAATTGCTATTCTAGGGACATCTTCAAGAGGGCGCTCAGGCTTCTCTATCTGAAGTTGTCCTCCATTATTTTCTTGGGCTAAACGCGGAGTTCCATCAGAGTCTAAATCTTTCGAGAGAGTTTGCGATTGCTGCTCTGCTTGCATTTGAGGCTCAACAAAAAAACTTTGCCATAAAACAAGTATCGCCATTGAGACGGCCATAGCTAATATTAAATTTCGATTTTCTGGGCTCATTATTTATTCCTGTCAAAACCAATCAAACGGACTTAAACTGTTTTTCATTGTCTAGGCTTTCTTATTCATACTTTTTTTTAATTTTTTTTCACGAGTTAAGTTTTCAGGGACGGGTCGATATCCATTTCCACCCCATGGATGACATGATGTTATACGTTTAACGGCTAATAAGGTTCCTTGCAATGGTCCATGTGACTTAATTGCATCGATTGCATAAGCTGAGCACGTTGGCTGGTAACGGCATGCCGCAGGTAAAAAAGGAGAAATAAACCATTTGTAAAAAAAAATTGGGGCTAATAGAAAATACGAAATTAATGCTAATACCATTTTCATTTACTATGTCTCCGCGATATGCAATCAAATATACAAGTAAAAAAAGTCGTCATTTTTGTTCAAAAATACTCTTGTTTAAATGTTTTAGAGCTCTCATAATTTCACTCTCAATTAAATAAAACTTTTTATTTAAAATAGCCTGTCTTGCTATAAATACATAATCAAAAGAGCTGGCAAGCTCACTGCTTTGCTTATATACAAGGGAACGCATTAGTCGTTTGGCATAGTTTCGTTTAACAGCGTTTCCAATCTTTTTTGAGGCTGTAAATCCCACCCGAGTGCTAAATTTTCCTTGAATATCATTCGGTATTAACTGAATGACCACGCTTGAAGTAATATATTTCAGATTTCCTTGCTGAGCTCGAAGGAAATCTCTGCGCATTGTCATCTTTTTAAAGTGCTGCAAGCAGAAACACCGAACTTACGCTGAAAGTCGCGCTCTACCCTTAGCACGTCTTGCGCGGATAATTCTGCGACCTCCAACAGTCGCCATACGAGAACGGAATCCATGTCGACGCTTTCGAACAAGTACACTCGGTTGATACGTGCGTTTCATAATTCAAACTTCCCTTTTTAAGCTTCTGCCTTAAAAACGCGTTTTTAGGAATTTTTCATAATAATGTCAATTAATTTTTAGATTGATAAAGCCTATAAATCACATCGTTTATTTATCTGTATCAATATCAGAAAAAATTAAAAACTAATTAATCCGACCAAAAAGAGGCGCGTACAGGCATATTTTCTATTTTTGAGCTTACTTGTTTAAACCAACAATCGGCTGTGAAGGTTGTGGCTCTAAATCCCATGGAAAATATATCCAGGTATCTTGTGAAACTTCAGTTACATATGTATCTACTATAGGCCTTCCTAAAGGTTTTGCATAAACAGTGGCAAAATGAGCTTTTGGCATTATTTGGCGAAGTACTTTTCCAGTTTCGCCAGTATCCACTAGATCGTCTACAATAAGCCAACCTGTTCCATCACCCACGCTCTGTGGAGCTTTTAAAACTTCCACTTCACTTTGCGATTTGCCGTGATAGGATGCCAAGCAAGCTGTATCAATCAATCTCACCTCTAATTCGCGAGCAATGATAGCTGCTGGAACTAACCCTCCTCTCGTAACCGCAATAATACCTTCGAATGGCCCTATCTCTAGCACTCGCCATGCGAGTGCCTTCGATGTTCTATGTAATTCTTCCCACGAAACAGGAAAAGATTTTTTTGCTAGATTCATTATTTACGTTTGCTAAAAAAATAAATTTACTAATTTTTAGAAGACTACCTATTTAACAAATAATTTGGAAGTGATAATTGCATTTGTTAGATATCAAATCTTTACAGCCATTTGGGAATGTAAAATGTTCATCAAGATATGAAAAACTTTTTTAAACTAAAAATCTTGTTTTTAGACAAAAACTTAGATATCAAATGCTTTTAAGCGCTCGTAGCTCAGCTGGATAGAGCACTAGACTACGAATCTAGGGGTCAGGAGTTCGAATCTTCTCGAGCGCGCCATTTTTCCTTCATTAATTCAGTCTGTTATCGTTTAGGGTAATGGATGAGTTTATGTAAAATGCTGTTTTTGACACAGATTTGACACAGTAAAAGGTCAAGTCGATGGGAAGTGTGCGTAAAAGGGGTAAAACTTGGAATGCTCAAGTAAGGATCTCAGGTTGGAGAAGTTTTACTAAATCATTTAAGTCTAAATCAGATGCATTATGCTGGATTAAAGCATTAGAAAGTAATCTAAAAAGCACCGATATACCTAAAGTAAATATTGGAAATATTACACTCAAAGATCTGCTGCAAAGATACGCTACAGAGATGTCATTACATCTAAAAGGGTCTGAGGTACAAATATATGTTCTAAAATTTTATGCAAGGCACCCTATCTCTCAAATCAAACTTTCAGACCTAACTGAACGCCATTTTGAGTATCTACGTGATGAAAGATTAAAACAGATTAAACACGGAACCGTACATGCTCAATTAATGCTTCTCAAACGGGTGTTTAGGACTGCTATTTACAAGTGGGGTTATGGAATTCCTAAAAACCCCATTGAGCACTTACAACTCCCCCCTACTCATAAATCGCGCAAACGAAGGTTGGCAAGCAATGAAAAAAAAAACCTACTCTCTGCCGCTTGCTCTCAGAAAAATATCTATATTGCCTTTATTATTGAATTCGAAATCGAGACGGGAATGCGTCGTTCTGAAATATTAAAACTTAGGTGGTCTGATATTGATTTCAAAAATGGATTTGCTTTTCTTTTTGACACTAAAAATGGTGAGGATAGAAAAGTACCTCTCACTAAAAGGTGTGTGAGACTCCTTCAGAAGGTGCCTCAGAATCACGAAAAAGTATTTCCTATTACTGCGAACTGTTTGCGTCTTGCATGGGGCAGAGCACGTGCAAAAGCAGAGATAACGGATTTACGATTTCATGATTTGAGGCATGAAGCAATTTCAAGATTCTTTGAAATGGGGATGTCGGTTCCGGAGGTTGCACTCATATCTGGACATAAGGATGTAAGACAACTGCTAAGATATACTCACTTGAACCCAACTAATATATTTAAGAAGTATAAAGAGTTTTAGTAATTTGCCAGATCCTCTGTCAAATCCCGCCACCTCTCCAAGTTTATGCTATCAATAGCAGAGAACGCTATCCGATTTGATTGACTCTTCAACCAATTTATTAGGCATTGCAAACACTGCATTGTATCCATCTAGAAGTGACTCATCGTAACCTCTTGCCTTAGCAGACATACCTGAAACAAATATGGTAACATTTGTATTTTTTAAATTTTCAAGATGTTCGTATAAATCCCCAGTACCTTGACCGACTATCTCACCAGCACTTTTGCAATTAAGTATGTGTACTCCGTCTGCAGCGAGAAAAATAGTTACTTCATGCCCACTTTTTTCTGCAGAAAGAGCAACCATTAAACCTAAAGTCACTTTGTTTTTAAATTCCAAATCACTGTGAATGTGAACGAGTACTTTGGACATTTTCTCTCCTCAAAATTTTAAAATGCTTGTTTATAGTATGCTATCATATTTTAAGTTGAAGGAAAACTTAGGGCATAATCTTGCCATTTTATTAGCAAATAATTTAAAAAAGTTTAGAGGGTAAAATGGCAAATTCTGGAATTTATTGGATAGATATAACTTTTGATTACTGCGTGAGACTTCTTTATGAAGTTGCAGGTATGAAGGGCATTACTTACGAAGAAATAAATGTTTGGTTGTTTGTGATAATTTTTCCCTCTATTATGCTATTTTCTTTTACCTTTAATTTTTATTTTATTTTACGACTTAATCAAAAAAATAAGATAAGTGATGTTTAAACCAGTAGATAATTTTAGAATTGGTTGAGAAAAGTCCTACTTTAAATTAAGAAGTTTTCATGGAGAGGTGGCAGAGTGGTTGAATGTGGCGGTCTCGAAAACCGTTGTACGTGAGAGCGTACCGAGGGTTCGAATCCCTCTCTCTCCGCCAGTTAAAAACATAATAAAATATTATTTTTATTTTTCAACATTCGATCCAATTTGATATTCTTCAGACTGAAAACTATAAATACAGAGACTAACCCATGCCTAGAAATATTGTTAAGATTCTTGAAAAAAACTTTAGTGATATGAAAGCAGGTGAAAAAATGCTTATTTCATCTCCTGAAGTTATTTCTAGTTACATTTCTAGAATTCCGGTGGGAACAACTATAACACCCAAAGAGATGAGACATGCGCTTGCAAAAGAAAAAGGTGCAGACAATACCTGCCCAGTGACTACAGGTATATTTCTCAGAATAGCAATAGAAGAAGTTTTAGATGTTTTTAAGGTAGATGACGCCCCAATTCCGTTTTGGAGGGTCATAGATGAAAAGCACCCCATTCTCAAAAAACTTGGTATCGCCCCATCTGAAATCACTCGCATGAGACAGAAAGAAGCATCACAAAACTAGCACACCCATCATTTGTATCTGCTTACATAATGCAAAAGATATTAAACTGTCTTGAGTTTCTTCATTCGCGTATAAAGTATGAAATAGATGAGTGAATTCCATGGGGAGTATTTTTTTAAATGAGTTCTAAATTTCTTTGACGTGGTTTTTTAATGAGTGTTTCAATCAAAAAACGAACAGACGATGTTTTTCAGGTCACTGTTGCAGACAGCATAACCACTACTCATGAGGTGACTGTCAATGACCAAAGTCTCACTGACCTTACCGACGACAAAGTGACGAAGGAACAATTGTTAGAGTTTTCCTTCAATTTCCTTCTCGATAGAGAACCAAACACATCCATCCTGTCAAAATTTGATATCAACGTAATTTCAAAATACTTCTCAGACTACAGAGATGAAGTCAAACGATGGTGCAATGAGAGTCAGAACTAAGGAATGTTATGTCTGTAATGATGCAAAGCAAGTCCTGTATCGGTGTCGATACGACGATTTAAAGGATTGGGTGTTTCTGTGCGGAAAGTGTCTAATTGGGGTTAAATTACGATTTGAAGAGACCTACCAATACGGTGGCACTTGGAAGAGTAGGAAGAAATAGGCGATTATTGCAGTCGCCAATTATGCAATAGAGACGTCCTCAAAAACAAAACCAACTCATCTCTCAACAAAATACCTTATTATCATATATTAGTGGTTTAGGGATTGGAGTAAGTTCCACCAATAATGTCTTATTGAAGAGATTAAAAGGTAGTATGGTATCAAAAAGGAAATAAGATACTGTAATATAATACAAAATATACAAAAGTGGTATGATTTTGAAACTGATTATAGAAGATATAAACTATAACGACTTTTCCTAAATTATTCAAATTATTCAATAAATTACAACCATTAAAATATATCCATTTATAACTGATTATATTTTAATAAATTCGTATTTAATTATAATTAGATTTTGATACAGTTAAGGTATGAGAAAAGAATTAAAATTATTTTATAAAGTGATTAGTTTTGAAACTTTAATTTGGATTATCCTATTCGTAGGGTTTTTCTATTTTTTTTGAGTACGTTTAAGTGAGTGATGAAAAAGAAGAGAAAGAACCTTTACATAAGAAGTTTTTTGTAAAGGTAATTTTCTTAAATTGTATTGGTGGTTTTTACTTTTTGATGTCTCCATATCAAAACTGTTTGAGAAATTATAAAGAGGGTTCTTCAAAAATCAGAAAATGTACTGAGAAAACTAATTGGTAATCAAACTTAATAATAAATTAGATTTAATTATCCTTCATTTTCTTTAAAAAATCATAGTCGGATTTTTGTTGTACCTTTTCTGTTTTAATTTTTTGATATTATAAATTTTTTCCATAAAGTCATTTGCGTTATGTTGTTCACATAGGTGGGTAAATTTGTATTGTTTATAAGTATCTTTGTACCCATGAACAAATAAACTTTTTCTATCTAACCTATGATCCTTCCAATGAATAGAATTTTCATCTGTTTTGTAATCATAATTGTGTTTATCTATGATAACATCATTTTTTGATTGTATAAATTGGTAATGAACCAACATATTATCTTCAAAAAGAAAACCTTCGAAAGGTAATTCAAAATGGGAACGTTCATACTCTTTACAAATGAATCCTTTACCATCTAATGAACCACCAAAAGACGGAAAGGATTGAAGAATAAATATTAGGGTAACGAGAAGTATTTTTTCATTTTTCATATTAAATCATAAATTCAAATAAATCAGATTAAATTTACCACTTTCATCTGACTATCACTATCACTTTCAATATACCTTTGAGTAGTTTGAAGAGATGAGTGACCTACCATCATTTGAATATCTTTGAGAGAACCACCTACTAAAGATATCTTTTTTGATGTTTCGGTAATAAAGGTTCTTCGACCACTATGAGAAGAACAACCTAATAAACCTAATTTTCTATACCAACTTTGAAACATATTCACTACCGATTGTGATGAGGTAAATGGTGATCTTTCAGTTCTTACAATAAAGGAAGAGTTTAAATCAAAGGAACGATACTTTTTATGTTCAATCAAAAGTAACTGAAGGTTTTCTCTGATTGATTTATGTAGAGGGATAGTTCTACCACTTTTACCTTTTGATGATGAGTTCGGTAGGTTGATATAATCATCAATTGTTTTACCATCAGATTGTAATACATGCTTCCAGCGGAGTTGAGATATCTCCTTTGCTCTCAGACCACTCTTTACAGAAAGAAGAAAAATAGTTTGATTCCGCAAACCATTTCTTTTGGAACGTAAATAATTAGAAATCATTTCAATTTGTGATTTATTTAATACTTTAGATTGCTTTCCTAATCCCATAGCAATACTCCTCTAACTCATTATGTATCTGATATTATTGAATAATAATATAATGAGATGGAAAAGTAACTCAAAAAAGTGGACTAAAAATTTGATCTAAATCAGGGACTTAGGCAAACTGATTATAGTTTATAAATTCTATAATGAGTTAAAATTGAGAGTATTTTTCCTGAAATTCAATGTTCTATACTTGGGTAGTCTTTGCCTTATTCTTCTTTTTCTGAGTGCAATTATTGCTCGAGGAAGATTAGAATCAGGCACAGGATTTGTTTGGGATTCACAATACCTTAACAGTTCATTTGTTGTTAGTTCATATCTGCTTATATTTTTTATTTCCATTTTGAGTTATTTATTTGCACTCTGGAAAACTTGGAAACTAACTAAATCTGCAACGATCCTAAACAAGACAAGAATTATAGCATTTGGTTGGTTGTTTGGTGCACCTATTTTTCTATATTTCAGTTTAATGTTCTGGATATCATTAATACGTATTTTTACCGATCGATTATTTTTTTGAGGATCTGAAGATAATTATTTTTAAAACAGGAAATTGAAAAACTAGGTAAAATATGACTAACCTTCAATATGATTGACTTAAAGAGAAATAGTAAGAAAGAACTAGTACCTGCGACAGGCAAACGAACGCGTTCGTCTTCTATTTACAAACCAAATCAGGATGAAGACTTTAAAATCAGTCGGGGAAAGTTCTCTGACTTTCTAACTTGTCCTAGATGTTTCTACATGGATAGAGTGATTGGATTAGATGCTCCTGGAACGCCTGGTTGGACGCTGAATGAAACCACCGACATTCTTCTTAAAAAAGAATTTGATGCATGTCGTGAGTCTCAGACACCGCATCGTTTGTTTTTAGAAAATGGATTAGAGCACCTCGTTCCATTCCAACATCCAGATATAGATAAATGGCGTGATTCTCTACACCATGGATTAATCACTCGATTTTCAGATAGCAATATCATTCTAACTGGGGGTGTGGATGATATTTGGCAAAATACTGAAAACGGTAAATTGGTTGTTGCAGATTACAAATCACAGGCGAATACCAAAGAATTAGAACCCGTTTCCTATCTCTCTGACCCATATAAAGAGGGTTACAAAGTGCAAATAGACTTCTACGCCTATCTTCTTCAACAGATGGGGTTTGATGTGGAAGAAACCGCGTATTTCCTTGTCTGCAACGCTGATAGAGGAGCGAATGGTTTCAAGGGTGAAATGAAATTTCAGGAAACCTTGATACCTTACAGATGGAACTCAAGTTGGATTCATGAAAAGGTAACCGAAATGATTTATTTATTGAATGATAACAACGCTCCTGATGCAAACCCAAGTTGTAAAAACTGTGCCTATGTGCGCCAGAGGTTGGTATTGGAGAGATAAATGGCAATTTTCAACCAGCAAGCACTAGATGAACTAAAAAGGTGCAAGGAACAAATTGAAACAGAGGTTCCCATAGATGCCCTCAATAATGTTTGGTTAGGGTCTTCACCCTTTCAATGGTTTAGCAAATTCAATACGGGTTGGGAAATTTCGGATTTATCTAAAACGCCACTCAACCGCCTTGAATTATTGGAACTGATTAAACTGAGCAGAAACAAAAATAAATTAGACCCGTCAATTCTAAGAAAATTAATCGTAAGCGTTTTTGCATGGGGTGGAATGGGTTATTCAGGCAAGTCTGGAAAAAGGGCAATAGATACCATTGGTGCTTATGAAGAAGTTTGCTCAAAATTATTAAATGGCATGCCACCAGTAAACGCTTACGCAGAATTCTACAAACTTAAAAAGTCAAAAAAAATGCAGGGTGTAGGTCCTGCATACTATACTAAATTGATTTTCTTTTTTGGCGACCAAACTGGTTTAATAATGGACCAATGGACTGCCCGCTCAACAAATCTTCTTTTAGGTAAGAAAATAATAAAAATGCAAAGTCGAACTCATGTGACTGATAATAACTCAGAACAAATTTATAAAAGTTATTTGGAGTTTGTCTCAGAACTTCAAAACCACCTATCAATTAGAACCCTGCCAGAAACCGAAGAATTAATTTTTTCTTGTAGTCACAAGAAATGGGTAGGCAATGAAATGTTCAAGCAATACCATCCCCAATGCAGTGCATGGCGAAAATTCGTTGCGGAGAACGGTTAAATTTATTTGACTCCAATCTTAAAAAATTATTTTAATTTTATTAATGAGGAGAAAATACTATGGCAGCAAACAGCAAATATACCGAAGAATTCAAGATCAAAGTTGCTGAAGCAACTCGCGAAGACGGTGCAACACTGAAGTCTGTTGGAAAGAAATTCGGTGTAAACCCCACACTAGTTAGAAACTGGCGGATCAAATACGCGGAAGGAACACAGAGTGAAGGAGGCGACGGTACAATGAAAAAAAATGATGCACTTGATCAAGAAAAAAACCCAGACGGCATTGCAACACCATTAACCGGGTTAGATGATGAGGTATGGGATCGCGGTTACTACTGTGAAACAGACGACGGAATTTGGTATGAAGTTTATGTAAACGAAAACATCAAGGAAATATGGGGCGATTTTGAATTAGTGGACGATGAAGAAAAAGAAATGTTTGACGGATTCAGTGATTTTAACGTATCGATGTTTGGCGATTATGGGCAAATCACATTTTTTGTTGCCAAAGGTGATGATGAAAATACATTAGACGCTCTAACAGAAATTTTTATCTAACCACACAAAGGTTAGATTGTTCGCGTTCATCGGTTTTAAATGAGTTTTATAATTATCTGTCTATTAATTGGCGCATTCATTTTATATGCGCCAGTAAGGCGTCTAATTTTTCAGAGCATATTATCAATTTTAGTGGGAGGAGTAGTCATTTTTACTCTGCTTTTCGCACTTTTCCTTTTAATTAGGTAAATAATATTCACCAATTTCATCTAACTTTCACTATCCC
>CACGLE010000020.1 GCA_902573725.1 uncultured SAR116 cluster alpha proteobacterium | reverse complement strand
ATAATTGAAATGGCGTTATCTGACCACGTTAGTTTTTCACAAATTGAATCACAATATGGTTTATCAGACAAACAGGTTAAGCAGTTGATGAGGGAAAATTTAAAGCCAAGTAGCTATAAAAATTGGCGAACGCGCGTTCGAAAATTTGGAGATAGACGACAAAGCTATAAATAAAACATTTTTTACATAATTCTTCTTTTAGCAGTATTCAGCAAATATTGCTTTTGTTTATATATATCTGTGTTATTAGTTTTTTGTTTTTGATTGAACGTAGCATTTCTATCCAATTAACGTTAATAGGTCAGAATAAGTGTTAAAGCCAGAAAATATTGCAGGGAAAGCAATTAGAAGCACCGCTATTACTAATAACGCTGTTGTAAGAGAGCGCTTTTTGGAAGAATGGTCCTCTGGGTTAATTCAATAAAAAAGAAGTTTTCATATTAAATTATAAATGGGCTGGGTCATCTCCAATTTCCGACATCTTTTTTTCTAAAAGTAGGGTTAATTCTGAGACTATTTCCAGATATTCTGGCTCCATATAAATATTAAATAACTCCAATGGATCTTTCTTACAATCAAATAGCTCCCATTCCTTATCTTCCCCTCCATGGTTAGTGCCAGGTAAATCAAACCCATCATTATACCAATATATCAATTTATACCTCTGTGTTCGAATACCATAATGAGAATAAGCATTATGGTCTGGGTCTTTATGCATCCAATATCGATGATAAGCGACTTTCTGCCAATTCTCCAAATCTAATTGATTTAAAAGCGGGCGAAGACTGACCCCTTGCATGTAAGTGGGAATTGGAAGTTCTGCAAAATCTAAGAAAGTGGGAGCAAAATCAACGTTACATGCTATCTCTTGGCATACTGTACCCGCCTCGACTTCTGCCGGAAACCGCGCCAGAAAAGGCATTTGAAGTGACTCCTCATACATAAAACGCTTATCAAACCAGCCGTGCTCGCCGAGAAAAAATCCTTGATCAGAAGTGTAGATCACAAGCGTATTTTCTGACATATCATTCTCATCTAAAAAATCTAACAGCTTGCCCACGCCTTCATCGATTGACTGTATTGTTCGTAAATATCGCTTTATATATCGTTGATATTTAAAATGGCTCAATTCCTTATTTGTATTGAATCTAAAATTCTCTCCAGTATCCTTATCTATTAAGCATAGAGCAGATACATTCTTAGGGTTGGGAATTTTTCGCTTATTACTGAATGGTCTACTTTTTTCTCCAATTTCAGAACCACCTTCAGGTTGTACAAGACCTAAATCATCGTAAGTCAAATCATCTTTTATTCTCATTTTAGCTTCGGCTGCAGCGCGAGCTCTATTTTTATAATCGTCATCAAAAGTTGATGGTATAACAATATCATCTTCAAACAATGACCTATTTTTGGGATGAGGCTCCCACTCTCTGTGAGGGGCTTTATGGTGACACATTAAAAAAAATGGTTTTTGGTTATCTGTTCCCTTCAGCCATTTAAGTGTTTTATTTGTAATAATATCTGTCACATATCCCTTCTCCTCTATTTCCTGTCCCATTTCAATAAAAACTGGGTCAAAATATTCCCCCTGTCCTGGGAGTACAGACCAAAAGTCAAAACCTGATGGTTCATGACTTTTTCCCTCTCCCAAATGCCATTTTCCTATTATTGCCGTCTGATATCCACCTGTTTTCAGGTGTTTGGCAACATTAGGTATTCTATTATTAATAGGCGTCTCTAGAGTAGTGACTGCATTCACATGATTATAAGTTCCTGTTATTATGGATGCGCGACTTGGAGTACAAATCGAGTTCGTAACATAACAATGGTTAAAACGCATTCCCTCATTAGCGATGCGGTCAATATTGGGTGTATAATTAATACCTCCATCGTAACTGCTTATTGCCTTAGAGGCATGGTCATCTGCCATAATAAACAAAATATTTGGCTGCTTTTTCATTTAATCAACTCATAATTACAAGTTATGTACAATTTGTATTATGACACTATAAAAATCAATTTAACAAAGATTTCTCTTGTTATTTTTTTGATGCAGATTGAATTGATAGTTTATTTTACTCACTGCACCATGTATTAGTTTAATTTTGTGATAAAATAGCGATAAAAAAGAGAATTGAATTTCTATGACAGAACAAACAAAACAGCCAAATTCATTTGAAGCGAGAGATTCTGCAAGCGTAGTACACCCTCTTACCAATTTAAAAGAACATTTAGAAAAAGGCCCAGTTATAATTAATGAAGGGAAAGGAATTTGGGTTACTGACATACACGGAAAGAAGTATATAGAAGGAATGTCAGGCTTATGGTGCCTTTCCCTTGGCTATGGGCAAGAAAGACTTGTTGAGGCGGCAACAAAGCAACTTCAGAAGCTGCCATATTATCATCTGACAAATCATAAAAGTCATCAGCCTGTTATCGAATTAGCAGAAAAATTGCTCGAAATTGCCCCGGTCCCAATGTCAAAAATATGGTTTTCAAACTCTGGATCAGAAGGAAATGATAGTGCGGCTCGAATAGTATGGTATTACTGGAATAGTAAAAAGCAGCCGAAGAGACGAAAGATGATATCTCATTTACGGGCTTACCATGGCAATACAATTGCTTCAGCTAGTTTGTCTGGTATGCATTATAATCATGCTTCTTTTGGTTTGCCTTTAGATGGATTTTTGCACGTCACACCTCCTCACCATTATCGTTATTCTCAGGAAAATGAGGATGAGGATATGTTTACAAGCCGCCTTGCTGATGAGTTGGAGGCAATGATCCTAAAAGAGGGTCATGATACTATTGCTGCTTTTTTCACGGAACCTATAATGGGTTCTGGTGGTGTCATTGTGCCACCTGATACCTACTATGAAAAAATACAAGTTGTTCTAAAAAAGTATGATATTTTACTCGTTGCTGATGAAGTTATCACAGCTTTTGGTCGAACTGGAAATATGTTTGGTACAACTACGATGAAGTTAGTTCCTGATATGATTGTGTGTGCCAAAGGATTATCAAGCGCCTATTTGCCAATTTCTGCTCTCATGATAAATGAACGTATTTTTAGAGAGATGACAGAAAAAAGTGATGAAATTGGTGTTTTTGGCCTTACTTTTACATACTCTGGCCATCCAGTCTCTGCAAAAGTTGCAATCGAAACTCTAAAAATTTATGAAGAAAAAAACATCGTTGAGCACGTCAGACAAATGGAACCTCTTCTTCTCAATGGATTAAGAGAGCTATCTTATCATCCATTAGTAGGAGAGATAAGAGGCAAAGGATTACTAGCCGGCGTTGAGCTAGTCGCTGATAAGAAAACAAGAAAGGTCTTTGACCCAAAACTTGGAGTAGGAAAATTTTGTGCTGAAAGAGCAGAGCACCATGGATTAATCATACGTGCAATCGGTGACACCATTTCATTTTGCCCACCACTTATAATCAAAGAAAATGAGATAGCTCTTATGATCTCACTTTTCAAAAAGGCCTTAGATGATACATTAGTTATGACGAGCGAAACTTAATATTATTATTATCCTTAAAATAAGATTTTTATAGCACATCCATTTTTTTGCCTTAAAATATTAATCTATAGGCTTTAACTAATTTATGTTGCGTTAGAGTGTTAGATTAAATAGAAAAGTTTATCTGAGATAGGAAAAGTACCCTTAAATTTAAATGTAAAATAAGGAAATACTGTATATGACTAATCAATCACAATTAGAAATTATTGAGAAAGCGTTAAATGCCTGTAAACAAGCAGGCCAGAAACAAATTGGTTGGAAACTTGGTTTTGGCTCCCCTGCAGCACTAAAATCATTAAATACCAGTAAACCACTAATCGGAGGTCTTTTTGACGTTGGCGAGCTTGTCTCAGGTACTACAACAGATGTTCGTGAAATGTCAAAACCGAGTCTAGAAGCAGAAATTGCAGCTTATATAGGTTCAGATATCCCCAAAAATGCTTCTGAGAATCAAATAATGGATAGCATTGAAAGTTTGGTTCCGGCTATAGAACTAGTCGATTTTCACACTCCCCCAAGCGACCCAGAAACAATATTATCTGATAATATCTTTCAAAGAGGGTGGGTAATGTTTCCATCAACAAATAAAGGTTGGTCCAATGGAGCAAAAGGTCTTGAAATTCATATTCGTCAAGGGGATAAGAGTTGGGACCCTGCAACAGATATAGAAGCTAAAATTGGAACAATTATAGATGGATTAATTGAATGTAATAGGGTTGCGTGTGCTCTAGGAAGAGGAATCCTTAAAGGAGATATAGTACTTCTTGGTTCAGTTATTCCACCGCACCCGTCAAATGGCAGTAAGTTTTCAGTCAGCATCCCAGGAATAGGGGAAGTAAGTCTAAACTTTAATCAATAAAACAAATTTAACTTTTTCTTTATTTTCTTTAGAATTAAAGAGAATCTGGGAATGAATTGATTAGTCGAAAGCGAATTTGGAAAAGAATGCTATTCTGGCAAGCCTGATTTCCTCAACCCGTCAATTATAAATTCTTCTGCTATTGCAGGAGCTACTTTACGATAATCCGATAACGTTTTTATTTCAGGACGTTCATCTAAAAATCTCTTTAAATAGTCTGATGCTTTATCCAAATCATCAATGTGAGCATAGACACAAGAAAGCCAGCCTAGATACCTACTATGACTGTCTCTTTCACTCATTTTTAATAACCATTTTAACGAATTCTCAGTGTCGCGCATCGCCATAAATAATAACGGTAGAAACCCTTCAAACCTATCTTTATTTGCGGGATCCATATCTATAGCTTTATTGATATAGATAAGTGCCTCATCAAATTTTTTCTCATTACATAAAGACAAACCATAATCATAATTTGTTTGTGGATGACTTGGATTTGCATCTAACGCTTTTTTTGCAAATTCGTTACGCATAGCTAAATCCTTTTTGATGTTAAATGAACGGCTGTACATCACTAAAGCTTCAGGATTGTCGCTATCAAGTTCAAAAGCTTTCTGAGAGTATTGATGAAAATCTTTTTCATTTTGAGCCCTCTCCTCCTGATATTCATGACTGAAAATCCGCCCAAAAAGTACACGACATTTTAAAACATACGGATCACAAAAACTGGGGTCTAGCTTTATGGCTTTATCACAATAATCCAAAATAATTTTTCCACCTTCTTTTTTGTCAGAAAATACCTGATAAGCTTGTCTATCATTATAATATCCAAGACCTTTTAGGTATAAATCCCATGCACTAAAATTAGAGGTTTTTTTAGTCAACAACCTCTTCTGTTCCTGTGATTTTAAAGTTGGTGATATTATATTAGCTACTGCTTGCGATATTTCATCTTGAACTTCAAAAATATCATCTAGTGACCTATCCCATCTTTGAGACCAAATCTGCATATCTTCAACAGCATCAAGGAGGCTCACAGTAACCCTAATTTTGTTCCCACCTTTCCTGACACTACCCTCAACCATATATCGTGCGTTTAAATCTTTCGCAATCTCAGATGATTTCTTATCTGTATTTCGATAGCTAAAACTAGAGTTTCGAGAAATAACTGGAAAGGTTCTCCAAGAAGAAAGGTTAGAGATAATATCTTCCGAAAGGCCGTCTGCAAAATAGTCTTGTTCTGGGTCGTTACTGAGATTTAGAAAAGGAAGTACTGCAATGGTTGGGGGTTTACTTGTTTCTGCCTCAGTTAAATTTTCTTCTTCTGGAACATCAGCTTGGTTTAATGTTGCTACATTCTCTTTACCAGCAACCTCAAACGCCCTAACTATAGTATTTTTAACCTGCTGAGCGCCAAGATCTAGAAAGCTTAAGTCTACTTTCTGCTTTACAAAATCGTGAACATTATTAGAAAGGCAAACACTACCAGGTTTGCATAACGCCTCAAGGCGAGCTGCAACGTTTACACCCTCACCATATAAATTTGTTCCCTCGACAACCACATCACCCATATTGATACCAATTCTGAAGGTTAGTTGTTCAGATAACGAAACAGACCCATTGCGCTCGGAGATAAGTTTTTGGAACTCGCTAGCACAAATGACTGCTGAGACTGCGCTATGGAATTCCGCGAGCACAGAATCTCCAGCTGTATTAAAAATTCTCCCACTGTGCTCTTTAAAGAGATTATCTAAAATTTGTCTGCAAGCCTTTAAATTCCTAAGAGTCTGTTCTTCATCCTGTTCCATCAACGTCGAAAAATTAACAACGTCAGTAACAAAAATTACTGCAATTTTTCTAAATACTTTATCTTCATTCATGATACGCCTTCTTTATTTGATACATTTAGCTTAATGCATCTGTAATGAAAAAAGCATAAAAAATTATTAAAAATAAGTTTGACTAAAAATCAATCATCTGAATTAAAATTCACCTGTCTTTATTGCATATAAGAAAAAGATTTAATGTAGTGTTCAAGTTAATATTAGAGTATGTGGTTGAAGAAATAAATTAAAGGACTTTAAATCTATAATGAGCGCTAAATTTATCGTTATTGGTGGTGCCAACGCAGACCTTTATGGTCAAATAACACAGGAAAAAGAAATCTTCGCAGACTCCAATCTAGGTGCCGTAAGTATTCATCCTGGTGGTGTTGGCAGAAACATTGCTGAAAATTTGGGGCATCTAGGTGCTGAAGTAGATTTTATTGGACATTTTGGTGGAGATGAATTTGCAAAAATGTTGAAGTTTTCATTAGAAAACGCAGGTGTTTCAGTGAATTTTTCATATTCAAATACAAATAAAAAAAGCGATTTCTATTTGGCTATTCATGATAAACAAGGTGAGCTTATATCAGCTGTTAATGATATGGGTTTGGTTGAAAGCCTGCCAACAAGCTTTTTAAATGAAGATAATAAATTACAAGCCATTTATAATGCACAATTGATAATCCTTGATGGAAATCTCTCCGATGATTTGCTTGCCAAAACCTTTAATAGTTTTGGGGATAATTCTATTATCGCGGTAGATACTGTCTCCTCTATGAAAGCTCAACGCTTTATTCCATATCTATCAAAGATAAATTTGATTAAATGTAATAGAGCTGAAGCAAATATACTTATCTCAGCTGAGGAGCATTTATCATTGCAGCAAATTTCTGAAAAGCTAATGTATTCTGGCATTGGTACTGCAATAGTATCTGATTCACTTGATGGGTTTATTGTCTCAACAAGAAAAAAATTTAAACTTTTTAAAGCCAAAAAATTTGAGAGTAGCAACAGCTCTGGGGCAGGTGATGCTTTGTTTTCTGGTTTCTTATATGCTATCTGCAAAGGTAAGACTTCTTTTGAAGCTGCAGAATTTGGTATTTCTCTCGCAGAAAAAACCCTTGAAATTAGTGGCCCCGTTAACCCTGAGGTTTCGGAGCTAGGTAAGACATTGAGATGATGGAAATAAACACAAACTCTGAAATCAAACAGGCTATTTTTGAGAAAAAACCAATAGTTGCATTAGAATCCACAATTATCTCACATGGTCTACCTTTTCCAGAGAATTACAACACAGCGATAGCTCTTGAGGAAGAAGTTCGACGGCAAGGTTCAATACCTGCAACAATAGCTATAATAGCAGGAAAGGTAAAAGTAGGCCTAGAGCCAGAAGACCTAAACATTTTATCCGATCCAAAATCATTAGTTGAAAAGGTAAGTAGGAGAGACATCCCATCAGTATTGCAGACCCGTGGCAATGGAGCAACTACTGTTGCAGCAACTATGATTGTAGCTGCCAAAGCGAATATACAAATTTTTGCGACTGGCGGCATTGGAGGTGTTCATAAAGGTGCTGAAACTTCTTTTGATATTTCTGCTGACCTTCAGGAATTAGCAAAAACAAATATTTGCGTCGTCTGTGCTGGTCCAAAGGCAATTTTAGACCTTAATCTTACCATGGAATACCTAGAAACTCATAGTGTACCAGTTATCGGGTATAAAACTCAGGAATTACCTGCATTTTGGTCGCGAAACTCTGGCATCTTTGGATTACAATCGTATAAAACGGCTCCTGAAATTGCAGAATTTTTAAGTTTAAAATGGAAATTCCCTCTTTCTGGCGGAGTTTTGGTTACTAACCCTGTTCCAAGTTCTAACGAAATTCCAGAAAAACAAGTCAGAGAATGGATCATGGAGGCCTTGGAGGAGATAAAATCGCAAAAAATAATTGGCAAAGAAATCACGCCCTTTGTTCTCGACTACATACGAATTGCCTCTGATGGCAAAAGTGTAAGTTCAAATATCTCACTTGTAAAAAATAATGCAAAACTAGCTTCACAAATCGCAATTGAATTAAATAAAAAGGATTAAAGTTGCTTAGTTTCAAATGTCTTTGGACGCTGAAGCCAGTTATCAGAAAAGTAATCTGCGGTTTTATCTATCAAATGCATAGCGTATGCATAACGAGAGTCTGATGACCTGTTTGGAGCTGAATAATGAGGTAAACGCCCATGCAAAATGACAAGTGTGCCGCTAGGTGCTGGCAAAGGCGTATCACACATCGGCATCGGGCTCTCATCTAATGTAATCATTTCCATTTCTTCACCATTTTTTCTGAAACGGTGTCTCAGAGATGAGGAATGACCTCCGGCAGCTGCCCACATACATCCATTTTCAACTGTCGCATCCTCAAGGGCAATCCAAAACCCAACACATGTCTCAGGTTCTGTATATAAAAAAGTAGAGTCTTGATGTATGTTAACTTCACCACCTATAAAGGGTTGTTTACAAATAACCATCGATTGTATCAAAGATGGTTTTCTAAGACCAACTCCACGTGCAAGCTTTTTAATATCACTACTATATGAAAA
This sequence comes from uncultured SAR116 cluster alpha proteobacterium, assembly GCA_902573725.1. Classification (GTDB taxonomy): domain Bacteria; phylum Pseudomonadota; class Alphaproteobacteria; order Puniceispirillales; family Puniceispirillaceae; genus UBA5951. The sequence continues at coordinate 13,681 of CACGLE010000020.1, read as the reverse complement.
ATTCGAAAATACCGGGTCAAGCTCATGTAATGCATGACCGATTTTATTTACTGCATGATGTTTTTTCTTCAATAAATTCCCTGAACCATCAACCGCTTCTTCTTCTAGAAAGAACGAAATATCTGTAGCCGAATTATTAAAATATTCAGATGCAGCATGAGTTTGTTCCGTAGCTGAAAAAGCAACTCTATGAGCTTCGACATTAAAATCATCAATTAATTTATCCGATTGTTTAAGAAGCTTTTCGCAAACAGAGGTAGTTACAAATTCATCAATAACAAGAAAACCATCATCCGCATATGCTTTCTGCATAGAAGACGTAAATTCACCTGACCATTTAAATCTTTTGGGATTTTTAATTTCCATTTCACCAACTTATCACAACGTTCTTATTAAAGGAAATGTCTAGTTGGCTTTTTTAATTTAATGCAAGACTTTTCCTCTCCGAAAGAAATACTCCTTATTATACAGGAAATGTTAATTGATTGGGTTTTATTGATTGGTGATTTTTTATTTTATTTACAGTTCTGCTTCTAAGTCCAGATTTTCTACTTCCATGTTTATTAACAATTTCCTTCGAGATTTTTTGATGCTGTGTATTATTTTTTCTCAACCCATATAACAAATGTGCCGCTTTTTTTCGAGCTACTTTTTCTTGTATGATAGGCTCAGGATAGCTCTTTATTCTGCCTCTAAGCCACGGCTCATGAATTTCACTTGGCGCTAAATGAGAAAGTTCAGGCACCCACTTTTTTATAAAGATACCGTCTGGATCATGATCTCTGCTTTGTTTAACTGGATTATAAATGCGAATACTATTTATTCCTGTTGTACCAGATTGCATCTGCATTTGGCTAAAGTGAATACCAGGCTCAAAATCCACGAACAATGACGCCAAATAGGTGGCAGGGAGTCGCCAATGTAACCACAGATGATAACTAGAGAAACTCACTAACATAGCCCTCATTCTGAAGTTTAACCATCCAGTATGTATTAAGGAGCGCATACATGCATCAATCATGGGATAGCCAGTATTTCCGGTTTTCCAAGCAAAAAAATAGTCTTCATTGAACTTTTCACTTCTCAAATTATCATAAACAGGATGCATATTTTCAAATTCAATGCGCGGTTCATCCTCCAATTTTTGAATAAAGTGACAATGCCATCTAAGACGGCCAAGGAATGAATTCAAAGCAGATGGCCAATTGCCACGGTCTAGCTTTTCAAAACTTTGAATTTCTCTTTTTCGACTTTGTGCCGCTTGAAAGGTCTCACGGATCGATACGGTTCCGTAAGCGAGATGGGAGGATAATAATGAGCAACTATCAAAGGCTGTTAGAGGTGAGGACATCTGTTTAGTATAATTTTCTCCTCTTACATTTAAAAAACTACGCAAAAAACTAAGACCTTCTTTTCGCCCACCTTTAGCTAGCATTCGTGTTTCTAAATTATGTTCTGATTTGGAATTAAATAGTTCTATTTTATCAGTTTTTTCGACTACCTCGTCTATTTTTTGTGGTGCTTTAAATAATGGAACAGTCATTTGTGATTGCCAGTTTTTTGCCCACCCATTTCTGTCTTTAAGACTTCTTATGACGCCATTTTGCCTTGCTTCATGCCATCTTATACCCTTGGTTTTAAGCCATCTTCGCACTTCTAAATCACGCTTATAAGTCCAACCATTCCAAGTTTCCTGGTGAGAATATAAACCTCGGATACCATGCCGTTCATTCAAATTATCAAGAATATCTACTGCATTACCCTTTTTAATTATCAGGCCTTGGCCAAGTTCTTGCAAAGCTAAGTTTAGTTCTTCGAGGCTTACTCTTAAAAATGCTCGCTTGGTAAAACTCATCTCCTCTTGTTCCCAGAGTGACGGCTCGTAAATATATAATGGTAATACAGGGCCATCCTTAGCTGCGCTTGTTAGCGCCTCATTATCATGAACACGCAAATCTCGCTTAAACCAAACGACATTTATCATTTTTCTATATCCCATGCGGTTACAACTAACTCCATCTCGTCTATATAGATCAATAAAATCAGATCACTATGATTTTACAGGTCGTTCATAAGTTTTTTTATTTTTCTCCTGGTTTGAAAATAAAAATATTCTAACTATGTATTAAAACGGATAGGATTATGGAACAGCTTTCTAAAAATTTTCAAAGTAGAGATGCTCTCATTAAATATGTAAAAAGTCTGTCTAAATGGGCAGAGGGCAGCGAGTCATGTATAATTGGTGGTACAGAGCAGGCATATAAAACCTTGAGCAAAATTGACCCAGTAGGTTACGGAAAAACACGTAATTTTGGTAATGGAAAAATAACAAAATTATCTCCATATATCCATCACGGTATAATCAGTTTAAACGAAGTTAGAAATTTTGCACTTAAATCAAACCCAAATATTAAACAAAACGAAAAATTTATTCAGGAATTAGGATGGCGAGATTTTTGGCAAAGAATAGCTGCTCAACATCCAGATTGGATTTGGAGTGATGTGGAGGAATATAAAACTGGTTTTTCTTACTCTGATTATTCAGAAAACCTTCCAGAGGATATATTAAACGCGCAAACAGACGTTGCCTGTATTAACTTTTTCATTAAGGAACTACTTAATACTGGTTACCTTCACAACCATGCACGAATGTATTTAGCTAGCTATGTTATCCATTTTAGAAGAATTAAATGGCAAACAGGTGCTTTTTGGTTCTTGCAACATCTTCTAGATGGTGATGAGGCAAGCAATAATTTTTCATGGCAATGGGTCGCTAGCACTTTTAGCAATAAGCCTTATATATTCAATCTTGAAAACGTAGAAAAATATTTTTATGGGTTGGTTGATACCTCGCCAGAAAACAATCAATCACTTGATGCAAGCTATGAGGAGCTCATTGGGCGGTTATTTCCATATATGGATAAATACTAAAATGCAATTACTTTATATTCATGATAAAGGATTGGGAGATAACCAGCCGATATTTTCTAGAATGACGCCTAACTCTAGAGCATTATTTATTTGGGATGACGCCTATTTCAAAAAAAGAAATTACTCGTTAAAACGACTTGTTTTCATATATGAAACTCTAATTTCAATGCCGGTTGAAATAGTTCTTGGAGAGACATCAGAGATCGTAAACGATCTCGCCCCAAAAAAAATCATTACACCTTACACCGCTGACCTTGAGTTGAGACAATTAATGAGTGAGACTTTTAAAGATTTTGAACTCGAATTAGTTTATCCTAAGGCATTTGTGCATATCAATGACGAATTTAATTTTACCCGTTTTTTTAAATATTGGAATAAGGCAAAAAAAACAGCCTTTCATTCTGAGACTAAATGATAGATTGAAACACTAGTTAAATTTAGATTAATCCCCCTTCAACTTTTAAGAACTCAACTAGCTCAGACACCCCTATTCCTTTTCTCATTGAACCAAAAATAAACGGGAGTTGGCCTCTATTTTGTCTTGTATCTCTGCGCATTTGATCAAGATCAACATTTACATACTCTGCAAGCTCGATTTTATTCACAACTAACATGTCTGATTTCATTAGTGCGGGACCCTTTTTTCGGGGAATATCCGCGCCCATACAAACATCAATTACATAAATGGTAAGGTCAACAAGCTCTGGGCTAAATGTCGCTGCAAGATTATCCCCTCCAGACTCTAATAATATGATTTCTAAATCTGGAAAACGTTCCTTCAACTCATCCATCGCGGCTAGATTAACAGACGCATCCTCTCGAATAGCCGTATGAGGACAACCACCTGTTTCAACACCACAAATTCTATCAGATGATAAAACCTGTGAACGAACAAGATAATCAGCATCTTCTTTAGTGTAAATGTCATTGGTAATCACGGCCATAGAGACATCTGATGCAAGTCTTTTGCACAATGCTTCTGTCATGCTTGTCTTACCAGCACCAACTGGGCCTCCTATGCCAACACGCAATGGACCATATTTCAATTTATCTCTTGTCATGTTCGATATATCCTTGGATTTACTTTTTCGTGCTTCATTGACATCACCTCTGACATAAATGTTGCACTCCCTAACCGCTTAAGATCTGCTTTAATTAAGTCATTTTTCATATGCTCAATTACTGTGCAAAGACTTACCAAACAATCCTGACCTGCCTGCTGTCCTATAGGAATTGTTCGCACCCCAACAGAAATCAAGTTTGCTGCGAATGCCTGAAGATAACTTTGTATTGTCAGTTGCAGGTCTAGATTATATTTTCTTGCAGCCAACCCAACCGCAACTGGATAAGCAAGGCCATGTTTTAACTTCATCTTATAGCTCGAATTAACACTTCGTGTAAAAGCTGCGCCTAACTCAATTGTTTCTTTATATCTCTCTTTGCTTGAACAAAAAGAAAGACATAGATCATTGGCGCCTTCATTTTTTTCATAGGCAGCTTTTAAAAATAAACTATCATTCCAGCCTGACCCATCAGTCAATAAATAACTAATCCACCTTGTTAAACTCGCTTTTTCTGACACCAAACCTTCCTGAATAGCAGTTTCCAGTCCATGAGAATAGCTAAACGCGCCAATGGGAAATGCTGGTGAAAACCAAGCCTGAAGAACCATCATATCACGATATAGCATGTTTCAAGGCCTATCTATCAGTGATGATGATTAGACTGTGTGAGTGAGGTTTCTAATGAATTATGGTCATGACTATGTGTTCTCCCGTGACCATAGGCACCCCCTTCAGGTGTAAATGCAGCTTCTAATTTTTCGATGTTTGCACCCAATAATAGCAACATATCTTCAAGTACATGGTCTTGCTGGATAAGCAAATGATCGGTTTGTATTTGGCATGGTGTATGCCTATTCCCAATATGCCAAGCAACACGAGCAAGATTAGTACACGTTATTTTCATAATAGGTTCAGGCTTGGGATGTATTGCGATAATGCGCCCATCGTCTAGAACAAATCCATCAGTTGCGGATACTGATTGCACTTCTGGGAGTTCTACTAAGAAAGCTTCTCCATTATCTGATATTAATCTTTTACGTCTTAAGAACCTGCCTTCATAATCTAGAGTAATTGTATCAGTTGCACTTGCTTTTTCAATATTATGTAGGATTTTTTGTGAAACATGCATCATAATATTCCTCTTTGAACCAACTAAAATAAAAAGTAGCGTTGCGCCATCGGCAATTCTTGCGCGGGCTCACACGTCAGAAGTTCCCCATCAGCTCGAACTTCATAAGTTTCTGGATGCACTTCTATTTCTGGGAGGTGATTATTCAGCACCATATCTTCCTTTGAGATAGACCTTGTATTTTCTACAGCTTTAGTTTGCTTTGCTAGTCCCAACTCAAGGCCAATATTTTTTTCCTGAGCTGTTTTACTTACAAAACAAACAGCCGATTGTTCAACAGAACGACCATATGATGCAAACATTGGCCGCGTGTAAACAGGTTGTGGAGTTGGAATAGACGCATTTGGATCTCCCATTTGTGCTACAGCAATACTTCCACCAAGAAGAACCATTTCAGGTTTAACACCAAAAAAGGCTGGGTCCCAAATAACTAGATCTGCACGCTTACCAACAACCACACTACCTATATGTTCTGATATGCCATGACATATAGCAGGATTAATTGTATATTTGGCGATATATCTTTTTACTCTTAGATTATCATTTTCTCCAACCTCATTTGAGAGACGTCCACGCTGCACTTTCATTTTGTGAGCTGTCTGCCAAGTACGCGTTATAACTTCACCAACCCTTCCCATAGCCTGACTATCAGAAGCGATAATTGAAAATGCGCCCATATCATGCAAAATATCTTCTGCAGCAATTGTTTCTTTTCGAATGCGACTCTCTGCAAATGCAACATCTTCGGGAATAGACCTATCAAGATGATGACAAACCATTAGCATATCAAGATGTTCTTCAAGTGTATTCACTGTATAAGGTCGAGTGGGATTTGTTGAAGATGGAATAACATGTTTCTCACCACAAATCTTGATAATGTCAGGTGCATGTCCACCGCCAGCACCCTCTGTATGAAAAGCATGAATAGTGCGGCCTTTCATCGCTGAAACTGTATTCTCAACAAACCCACTCTCATTAAGAGTATCTGTGTGGATCATTACCTGAACATCCATCGCATCTGCTACGCTGAGACAATTATCAATCGCAGCCGGTGTTGTCCCCCAATCCTCATGAAGTTTAAGTGCACATGCACCTGCGTTTATTTGTTCTTCAAGTGGAACTGGCACCGAAGCATTGCCTTTTCCTGCAAATGCCAAATTCATAGCAAAACTATCCGCTGACTGAAGCATTCTTGAAATATGCCATGCGCCAGGGGTACACGTAGTTGCAAGAGTTCCATGTGCGGGACCAGTGCCTCCCCCGAGCATAGTAGTCAATCCAGAATGCAAAGCATCATCAATCTGTTGAGGACAAATAAAATGAATATGGCTGTCAAAACCACCAGCGGTTACAATATGACCCTCACCCGCAATCGCTTCTGTCGATGGGCCAATAATAATGTCTACCGATTCCTGTGTATCAGGGTTCCCTGCTTTTCCAATTGCATGAATTAATCCATCTTTTATGCCAATATCCGCTTTATAAATACCGGTGATATCTACAATTAATGCATTGGTTATAACTGTATCCACAGCACCATCTTCTCTCGACACCTGTGATTGTCCCATCCCATCCCGTATAACCTTACCACCACCAAATTTTACTTCATCACCATATTTTGTAAGGTCTTTTTCAACTTCGATAAACAATTCGGTATCAGCCAGACGAACTTTATCACCCGTCGTAGGTCCGTACATATCTGCATAAATTTTTCGTGAGAGAGAGACTGGCATCATAATGCTCCCATAATTTTTTGATTAAATCCAAAAATAGCCTGATTTCCAGCAAACGGAATAAGCTGAACTTCTCGCTCTTGTCCTGGCTCAAATCTAACCGCAGTGCCAGCTGCGATATCTAGTCGCATTCCTCTGCATTTTTGCCTATCAAAAACGAGAGCGGAATTAGTTTCAAAAAAATGATAATGGCTACCTACTTGGATGGGCCTATCGCCAGAGTTTGCAACCATGATCCTAACAGATTTTCTATCTGGATTTAGCATTATATCTTCGTCTGACGTTATTACTTCACCTGGAATCATAAATATCTCCCTCTATCGAATTGGATGATGGACAGTGACCAGCTTAGTTCCATCTGGAAATGTAGCCTCGACTTGAACATCATGTATCATCTCTGCAACTCCATCCATACAGTCGTCACGCGTCACAACTTCTGCACCAGCTGCCATAAGGTCTGCTACGCTTCTGCCATCACGTGCCCCCTCCACCACAAAGTCTGTAATCAGTGCCACAGCCTCTGGATAATTCAGCTTAACACCTCTTTGTTTTCGATTGCGAGCCACCATCGCTGCTACAGAAACAAGCAACTTGTCTTTTTCTCTTGGATTGAGTCTCACATTGTCCTCCTTTTACTTATTGCTGCCACACCCGAGGCATCGGCTGCTTTCGAAGCGCTATTAGCATTTGATTTAGTTCAGCTCTTCCAGATGCACTATTCAAGCTTAAAAGCCTTATAATCATTTTTTCATTAAAAAAACTATAGGCACAATTTGAATTCATTGATGCTAAGTTTTTTTCGACAATCGGTTTGAGCTTTTCGGTATTTGGCCCAGCACAAATTATTGTTGATATTATTCTAGCCCCATTTGTACTAGCATTCGAATGTAGAAGCTTTTCTATATCCCCAATCATTCTGATTGATTCTGAGTGAAAAAGCTTACCATCAATATACAAACGCCACTGATCAGTAAAATGACATTGCTGAATATTTTCGCCCATTGCTTCTCGGCCAAGAACAAGCGTCTCTGCTAACAAGCAATGACTATCAGATGACATATTTAGTGTTATTTTTCGGTCTACTGCTGCACCTTCAAAGATGATCGTTTCTTGCGGCAACCAATGAAAATTGGTTTGGTTATCAATTTTTAAATCAATTGATATCAATGCTGGGTGCATATTACTTTGGTAGAATCTTTCAGCAGTTTGACTGGTTACAGCAAGATCACAATCAGATGCATTAATCTTTACATCTATCATATCTCCTCCTGTAACTCCCCCAGCTGTATTCAGCATTACTGCCTCTTTCATTTCTCCATATGTTTTGGGTAAAAGTAATTTACTACAGCCAGATTGATAAAGCTTTTCAATTTTAGACCCATTCATATTAAAGGAAATTTGGCCTTTTGCTCGTTGAATACAATCTTGCGGTGTTATACCTTCCATCTCAAGCCAGCCAATATGTAATCATAAATTTTCTCTTAAATCGCTATATTATAATGTAATATCATTGCATTATAATAGTAAAAAGGTATTTTTTTACATTACTATGCAAACTTTTTTGCACTACTGAGCATTCAGCTAATGTTTAAAAATGGCTAACCTAAGAAGCTGTTAAATGAGGCGAAAAAGGACATTAAATATCAATAGTAAAAATTCTATTAGGTGGCCAAAATTAAGAATAAAAATGAAAAAACTTTTTAGAGCCTTTGTAAACTATTCTGTTAAATTAGAGACTTTCTTTTGTTATAATATTTTAAGAAAAATGAAAGAAAGAAAATGAACCCTAAAAGATATCCCCGTGACTTAAGCGGAAATTTTTGTCAACCAAAACAAATTAAATGGCCAAATAATGCAAAAATTGCTGTTCAATTTGTTTTAAATTATGAAGAAGGTGGCGAGAATTGTTTGTTGCATGGTGATACTCAATCAGAAGGATTTCTATCTGAAATTATCAATGCTGTACCATGGCCAAATCAGCGCCATTGGAATATGGAGAGTATTTATGAATACGGAGCAAGAAGCGGTTTTTGGAGAATTTTCGATCTATTTACCGAATACGATATTCCCGTTACCGTATATGGAATAGCTACAGCGTTAGCTAGAAGCCCTGAACAAGTATATGCTATGCAATCAGCAAATTGGGAAATTGCAAGCCATGGCTATAAATGGATTGAGCATAAAGACCTCAGCCAGCATGAAGAAGAAGAACAAATTAAAAAAGCAATTGACCTTCATACTGCCGTAACGGGTAATCCTCCGAAAGGGTGGTATACTGGAAGAGCGTCCATAAATTCTGTTGATCTTGTTTGCAAACAAGGGATTTTAGATTATGTATCAGATTCCTATGCAGATGACTTACCATATTGGCATCTTTATCGTGACAAGCCTCATCTAATCATACCCTATACTTTGGACGCAAACGACATGCGATTTGCCAATGTACAAGGATTTAATTCTGGCGATCAATTTTATACCTACTTAAAAGATAGCTTTGACTCTCTATATCGTGAAGGTGAAAAGGGGAAACCTAAAATGCTATCTATCGGATTACATTGCAGATTAATTGGAAGGCCTGGTAGGATAGAGTCTCTTAATAAATTTTTATCTTATATAAAAGGCTTCAAAAATGTTTGGTGTCCCCGTAGGATAGATATTTCAGATTATTGGCATGCACAATATCCATTTGACATAGGTTCATGGAAAGCAAGAGCTACAGCCCTTTCAGAACAATCCTTCATCTCAAAATTCTCAGATATATTTGAAAATGGAAGTTGGATTATTGAAGAAGCTTTCAAATTAGAACTTGGTCCATCTCACAATACTTCAATTGGACTTCATAACGCATTCTGCAGAATATTCAGAACTGCTAGTCTGGAAAACAAAAAAGAACTATTACAGTCGCAGTCTGGAATGTTCGAAAACTATTCAGTTATGAAAATGTATATCGCTAAAAAGGACGAAGATATAGCCAAGACATTTGGGCTAGAATACGCAAAAAAATTTGGTTTTAAATATACTTTATCAAACACGGATGCTAAGAATTGTGACGTGCTTGAAAACTTAAAAGAACGCTTGCAAAACGATTATGCAACCGAATTTACAAATTGTTGTCGTCAAATAGAAAAAATAGCTCTTGAAAAGCTATCTAAAATTATTTGAATATAAATAGTGAAACAAGCGATTAAGGATTAATGTGACAACTGTTCAATCAAAATATAGCTATGCCTTGCCAGCAGCAGGTCTGCCGCCGCAAACTGAGCGTTTCGCTGACCGAGCCATTTTCACTAACGCCTATGCTTTTATTCCAAGGTCCGTGATGACAGATATTGTAACCAGCTCTTTACCGTTTTGGGAAAAAACAAGGCTCTGGGTGATTGCTAGACCACTGACTGGTTTTTCCGAGAGTTTTTCTCATTACATCATGGAAGTATCTTCAAAAGGAGGTTCAGACAGACCAGATGACAATATCAGTTCTGAACATGTGTTATTCATTGTAGATGGTTCCATTGAGTTAGAATATAACGGTTCAATTCATTCGCTTCAATCTGGTAATTATGCTTACTTGCCAGCAGGTTTATCTTGGCGGTTACATAATAGTAAAAATAAAAAAGCTGTGTTTCATTGGATAAGAAAACGATATGATGAAATTGAAGGGATACAACGCCCAACCCCATTCATTACATCCGATGAGGCTGTTAAACCTGTATCTATGCCCGATACCGATGGAGTATGGCAAACTAGTATGTTCGTCGATCCCACTGACATTCGTCATGATATGCACGTAAATATTGTCACTTTTCAGCCAGGGGGCCTTATACCCTTTGCTGAAACACACGTTATGGAACATGGTCTTTATGTACTCCAAGGCAGGGGTGCTTATTATTTAAATGGAGATTGGCGTGAGGTAGAGGAGGGTGATTATATGTGGCTTCGAGCTTTTTGTCCCCAAGCATGTTATGCTGCAGGTACAGAGCCTTTCCGATATTTATTATATAAAGATGTTAATCGACATATGCCTCTTCACTTATAGGGTCAGGTGGAAATGTCAGATGATAAAAAATTTATAGAAACTGAAAAAATCACCACTGATTTGTTTAGACCTTTTGGTGATTTGCTCAAACTTAAAAATATACCAGACATGATGATAAACCAAGGTATGTGTGAAAGACATCACGATCTAGCAAAAGTAGAATGTGAAAAAGGTGGCAAACCAGGAATTAGCCTATTCAATGCTGAGCCACGAGAACTACCTTATAAATTAGAGATGATGGAGCGTCATCCAAAGGGAAGCCAGGCATTTATACCAATGCATGCGCAACCATTTTTGGTTATTGTTGCAATCGATGATGAGGGGATCCCTGCACGACCGAATGCATTTATTACAGAGCCACATATTGGAATAAATTTTCATAGAAATATTTGGCATGGCGTTTTAACGCCTATCTATTCTCCAGGCATATTCGCGGTAGTTGATAGAATTGCTTCAGACATAAATCTTGAAGAACATTGGTTCGATAGTCCTTACACAATTTTGTGATCGATTTGGAAATAACTATTTTCAACTTTAGCTTAAGCGAAAAATCTTAATAAAGAACTTCATTTTTATAAAAACTTACAAAGTCCACTATTGACCTGCCAATTGAGTTAAGTAATCATCGTTGAAAATATAGGAGATGCAAATGTTTTTTAAAGCAATTAAATCACTAGCCTTAGCTGGTGTTATATCAATAGGTTGTCTAGCTAATGTTAGCGCTGCTGACATTAAGTTCTTTACTATAGGAACTGGCGGAACAGCTTACACATATTATCCCGTTGGAGGAATGATAGCGAATGCAATATCAAAACCTCCGGGGTCAAGAGAATGCGGAAAAGGTGGGAGCTGCGGTGTTGATGGACTAATTGCCTCAGCAGTCTCTTCACGTGGCTCTGTCGATAACGTAAACGCCATTCTTTCAGGATTACGAAATTCTGGTTTTGCACAATCGGACGTCGCCTACTGGGCGTACACTGGAACTGGCACAATGGAAGGCAAAGAGCCAGCAAAAGAGCTGAGGACCATTGCAGCTTTATTCCAAGAACATATTCATCTTGTAGCTTTAGCTGATAGTGGCATTAATTCAGTGGCCGATTTGAAAGGAAAAAGAGTTTCGCTAGATGAACCAGGTTCCGGAACACGTGTTGATGCAAAACTTATCTTAGCTGCTAATGGACTTGAAGTTGATGATGTTCAGGCAGAGGCGTTAAAGGGTAATGCTGCTGCAGAAGCTCTAAGAAACGGTAAAATAGACGCCTTTTTTGTTGTTGCAGGATATCCAACAGGAGCAATTGTGGAGCTTGCTTCAGCAGCTGATATAAAACTGGTACCAATTGCTGGTGCTGGTGCAGAAAAACTGGTTAACGAATTTGGTTTTTTTGCCCAGAGTGACATCCCTGCTGGTACATACGAGGGTGTAGATACTACCTCAACAGTTGCAGTTGGTGCTCAATGGTTTACCTCATCAAAAGAAGATGAAGAACTTATTTACAACATTACAAAAGCGTTGTGGAATAAAGAGTCACGTAAATTGATGGATGTAGGACATGCTAAAGGCAAAACTATTACTCCTGAGAGTGCACTAGCTGGTGTAGGAGTCCCTTTACATGCTGGCGCTGAGCGATTTTATAAAGAAGCCGGACTTTTAAAATAGCATTTTAAATATTGTTTATCCCTATACCCCAAAAGGGTATAGGGATAAAAATAAAATTTTTTCTCAATCCTTATCTAATTTAATTTTTTTAGCCTTGTAAGGCCATTTTTAATGACCAGTTCGCACTCTTCTTCTCTGAGTTCAGAGGAACTAACAAAAATAGAACAAGATTTTGACCCTGAAATGTCATTTAGGCAATTTGGTCCGTTTTTAACGTTAGTCGTTACCTTTTTCTTAGTGACTATGTCGGTTTATCATTTTTATGCGTCCGGATTTGGTTTAGTTAGGGAGCTAGTTCATCGCGGAATTCATATCTCATTCGTTCTGGGATTAGCTTTTTTATTATTTGGTTTGCGTAGAACCACACACGGAATACCAAAAAAGCTTATTAAAAAAAGTTATCTCCATTTTCAAGGAATTCCAATAATTGATATATTTTTATCTTTATGCTGCGTAGGTGCTGCAATGTATTTACCATTATTGCCGCCTGAGCTTGTCGCAGAGCGTGTTGGCAACCCTGGAAGGCTAGATGTAATTATTGGTGCAGCATTAATAATCCTTACACTTGAAGCTTCTCGCCGTTCTATAGGCTTCACTTTACCTTTAATAAGTATTATATTTGTTGCTTTTGCAATTTTTGGACCTTATGCACCGGGAGCATTAAAGCACGGCGGAACAAGCATCGCAGGTTTAGTAAATCATCTTTATTTAACTAACCAGGGGATCTACGGAGTTGCGATAGGTGTAATGGCTCAATATGTTTTTCTATTCATTCTTTTTGGTGTGCTCGCAACCCGCATTGGGCTTGGGCAATTATTCATTGACTTAGCAATGGTCATTGCCGGAAGATTTTCAGGAGGGCCTGCCAAGGTTGCAATTTTTTCATCCGCATTTATGGGTACAATATCAGGTTCATCGATTGCCAATACCGTAACTACCGGAGCTTTGACTATTCCCGCAATGAAAAGGGTAGGCTATCCTGCCCATTTCTCAGGCGCAGTTGAGGCAACATCATCTACAGGAGGACAAATTACACCACCGATTTTAGGAGCTGCTGCTTTTATTATGGTGGAATATTTAGAAATACCCCTTAGAGATATTCTAGCTGCGGCTCTATTTCCAGCATTATTACAC
>CACGLE010000019.1 GCA_902573725.1 uncultured SAR116 cluster alpha proteobacterium | reverse complement strand
TTAGTTTAAATTTAGTTTCATTAAAGGGTAGAAATGGCAAAATCAGAAAGCAAAACATCTGTGGTTTATCGAGAAATCTGGTCCAGATTTGCAAAACCTTTCACCAGACTATTCATAATTGCGATCTTTTTAATGATAATAGTTGCTGCATCGAGTTCCATTTATCCTGCGATAATGCAACAGGTTTTCAATCATCTTGCTGGAGAGGAAACTTTTATTAAGCATAATTTTATTACTGTCGTTCCGATAATTATTATTTTAATAGCACTGATCAAGGCATCAGCGATGTATCTTCAAATAATCACAGTTAATCGATTTGCACAATCTATTGCAACTTCAATGCAAGATAAGATGATGAGCCATTTATTACATGCAGATTTAGGGGTAATCACACAGCATCCGTCAGGTGTTTTTATTTCTCGTATAATGAATGATGTGAATTTGGTAAAAGAGGCTGTTATAAGGTTATCAAATAATCTTGTAAGAGACTCATTAACTATTCTAGTAATGATTGGAATGATGTTTTGGTTTGATTTCTGGCTTTCTATGCTGGTATTGGCAATTTATCCAATTGCTTTTCAACCGATTTTTTTGATTGGCCGCAAGCAGCGTCATCATGCGTATCAATTGCAGGTCACCATGGAACATGTAACTTCAATCATATCAGAGATCATCGGTGGTAGCAGAATGATAAAGGCTTTTGATCTTGAAGATAAACAGACAGTGCGTGCCTCTAAAATATTTGATAAACTAAAAATTGCTTATTTATCTTTATTGTCTGGAAGGGCCCGCATAGATCCCTTATTAGAGGCATTAGGAGGTATCGCGGTTGCAGGAGTGATCGGTGTTGCAAGTTGGCGTATTAGTAATGGAGAAATGCTCGTTGGTGATGTAGTTGGTTTTATCACGGCCTTGTTAATGCTAGTTCAGCCTGTAAGAGCCATTGGAACATTAAATGCTGTGACTCAAGAAGGGTTATCGGCTGGAAAAAGAGTGTTAGAATTAATATCTACGAAACCTAACATTAGGTCATCTAAAAATGCAGTTATATTAAGAACTAACAAAGCTGAAATTGAGTTTTCAAATGTCTCATTTTCATTTAAGGACAAACCTATTTTAAAGGATATAAGTTTTAAAATAAATGAAGGAGAAACAGTTGCTTTGGTTGGTGAAAGTGGTGCTGGAAAATCAACTTTAATCAATCTCATACCAAGATTTTTTGATATTAATACAGGTAGAATTCTCATTAATAATCAGGATATCAGAGAGTTCAACATAAAAAGTTTGCGAGCGCATATTGCTCTAATAAGCCAAGATTCAATCTTGTTTGATAATACAGTAATGGAAAACATTCGCTTTGGCAGTCAAAATGCCACGGAGACAGAAATTATAGATGCTGCAAAAAAAGCTGCAGCGGATGATTTTATTTGTGAGCTCACGGGCGGTTATAGCGCCTTAGTTGGGCCTCATGGAAACTTACTTTCAGGTGGACAAAGGCAACGGATAGCAATTGCAAGAGCCATTTTGAAAGATGCTCCTATTTTACTTATGGATGAGGCTACCTCATCACTTGATGCTCAATCTGAACAAAAAGTACAAGTTGGACTAGAGCAATCAATTAAAGGTCGAACAAGTCTTATAATTGCTCACCGTCTTTCAACTATTAAATCCGCAGATAGAATTTATGTATTGAAAGCAGGGAAGATTATAGAGACAGGTACGCACGAGAGTTTGTTAGCTCAAGCAGGCACGTATTCAAAAATGATTTCACTTCAGCAATTTTCATGACCATTATTCTCTTTTTAAGATAGTATCAACAAAACGGCTTGCTATAGGTTGTTCTTGAAATTCTCTTGATAGTTTTTCCGGGTCATAAATCTCTTCTACCCACTTAATGAATTCGATTCCTTGTTTTTCAAATGGTATATAAGATGAAATAAAAGCATCAAGAATCCCAGTTTTAGCGTGTTTTATGTGCAAATATTTAAATGAAAGTTGTTTGAGCGCTTCAATTGCGGGTTTTTTCATTACGACTATAACATATAAAGCTGACATCAAACCAGCTCTATCTGCACCTGACTTACAATGAAGCAATGATGGTTTCTGAATTGAAGAAAATAAAGAAGGAACTTTTAAAAGCATTTCTTTCTCAGGGGCTGCTCTGGAGCGCACTCTGAAATTGATAAGATTTATATTCAATTTATCACACACCTCTGCCTCTAATTGCCACCCGCCAGATTCGCGGGGCCCTCTTAAATTCAGTATTGTTTTTATACCAAAGTTATTATGAGCATGCTCAATTTGCTTAGGAGAGGGCTGATTACTTCGCCACATATAGTTATCTATCTGATAAAGATTTTGAAAAGCTAGTCTTAAAAATCCATGGTCGTGTAGGTATAATTCTAACCAATCAGCAAGGCCCGACCTTTTAAAATTTGGTGCTTCGTAAGGGTAGTCTAAGGAGACTTTTTTTTGACTCATTTAACCACCAGCTACCATCATGCCGTCAATTCTAATACTGGGGGCGGTAGTCGAAAAACGCAGGTCGATATCATTAGCAGGGGTCATTTCCAAGAACATATCTTTAAGGTTACCTGCAATTGTTGCTTCAGTGACAGGATAAGCAATTTCTCCATTTTCAATCCAATAACCCGATGCGCCTCTACTGTAATCTCCAGTTGTAAGGCTCACAGAACTTCCAATAAGTTCTGTAACTAAGAAGCCCTTTTTAATATCTGCAATGAGTATCTCAGGAGAAATAATCCCATTTTCAATTAGGCAATTAGAAGTTCCTGGTGACGGTGGTGTTGATAGTGACCTAACAGCATTTCCAGTTGGTAACATTTCTAATTGTGAGGCACTAGCTAGATCTAATAGCCAATTTTGTAAGACTCCGTCTTTTATGAGTTTTAGCTGTTTAACTGGTAGCGTTTCACCATCAAACATTCGAGAACCGAGCCCGCGATTTCGCAATGGGTCATCTGTTACAGAAATAGATGGATTGGCAATTTTTTGATTCATTTTATCTTTAAGAAAACTAGTGCCTCTTGCAACACTAGCACCATTTACTGCGCTCGCAAAATGACCTGTAAGACTTTTTGAAACTCGGCTGTCAAATATTACTGGAAATTGGCCTGTCGAAGCATTTCTCGCTCCAAGTCTGCTAATTGTGCGATTTCCTGCGGATATGCCAATTTCCTTTGGATCAGTTAAATCCTCAGCATAAACGGTGGAGCTAAAATCATAATCTGTTTCCATTCTTCCGTCCTTTTCAGCTATCACCGAAGCTGAAATACTAAAAGAAGAGCGTTCATATTCACCTGTAAATCCTGTACTAGTTGCAATTGCTATTTCTGCTGTAGCTTGTCCGGCAGAAGCCCCTTCAGAATTTGTAACTCCGCTAACTTCAAGAGCCGCTGCTTCACATTTTAAAGCCATTTCAGTTAACGTGTTAGTATCGAATTCGGTGTCATCATAAACCTCTAAATTTGGGAGTTCCGTTACCTGCTCCTCTTTAGACGCAAGGCGTGCATATGGGTCAGCTGGGGCAACTCGTGCCATTGCAATAGCTCTCTGACACAGGTCCCTTATCCCATTTGCATCAACTTTTCCTGTTGAAATGCTTGCAGACTGTTGGCCAGTAAATACTCGAAGCCCAAGCTGAAAATCCTCAGCATGTTCTACAGATTCAAATTTTCCAAGACGAACTTCAACACCAACACCTTTGTTTCTTACTAATGTTGCTTCAGCAGCATCAGCTCCCTCAGAGCGCGCTGTTTGTAATAAATCAATAATAATATTTTTTGTTGTATCATCCATATATATCAGATAGCGCGCAAATAGGTCTTGTGCAACTGCTTGCTGGCAAGAAAGTTTATGTTTATACTATAAGTTATGAAAAAAAAATCAGTTTTTATAGATGGAAGTTCTGGAACCACAGGCCTTCAAGTATTATCTCGTTTGTCTCAAAGGGCGGATATTAGTTTAATTTCTCTTCCAGACAAAGAGAAAAAATTGAAGGAAAAACGGCTGCAGTCTATGCAAGAAGCAGATTTAACAATACTTTGTTTACCAGATTTGGCAGCTATTGAAGCGGTGGAGCTCGTGAAGGAGACTGATGTTCGAATAATTGATGCTTCGTCAGCTCATCGAACTGCACCAGGCTGGGTGTATGGTTTTCCAGAATTATGCCAACAACAAATTAACAAAATAGCTAAAGCAAGATTTGTCAGCAATCCTGGTTGCTATGCTTCAGGGTTTATTGCACTGTCGCGACCGTTGGTTGATAGTGGATTTATTTCACCAAACTTGTGCCTGATTGCCCCCGCGGTCTCAGGCTATTCAGGGGGTGGCAAAAACATGATTAAATCTATCAGGAATGGTGATCTGCCAACACATTTTGACTATGGCTTGGAACTTGACCATAAACATATTCCAGAAATGATCATGCAAACTGGCCTGCAGACTCCTCCATTATTTATGCCATCTGTTGGTCTTTTTGAGCAAGGGATGTTGGTTCGATTAGCAATTCCAAAATCCCACTTTTCAAAAGATGTTTCGATTAAAGATATTTTTGAATTATATCAGAAGACATATTCTGATCATCCATTGATAAGGGTTTGTGAGCAAGAATTTGAACTTATGTCAAAAAATTTGTTAAGGTTGTCAGCAGATGGATTAGCCGGTCAAGACGGTCTTGAAATTTATTGTTTTAATAATCCAAAAACAGAACAATTTTTATTAATATCGAGACTGGATAATCTCGGAAAAGGTGCAGCAGGTGCATGCGTTCAGAATTTGAACATTATGCTTGGGTACGATCAATTTTTGGGTTTAAATTGGCAATAGTGATTTAAGAAAAAATTTCGTTGAAAAGAATCTGTATAAGCAAACCAAATGTAATTATAAGGCCGCAATCCCTATTGGATTTGAATATTTCCAGAGCAGTATTTTCCTCTATAATTTTTAAATTTTTTATTTGCCAGACCAAATGCATTATCGCGCCAATAATACCTAAAATCCAGAGATTCATCTCAAATTTTAGCCAGAGGCCTATTGACCATAGGAAAATTGCAGTTCCATATAGTGTCGTAATACCTAAAATTAGATTGGAACCAAAGGAAAGTGCAGCAGAGCCAATATTTAGTTTTTTATCATCATTTTTATCCTGTATTGCGTAGATTGTATCATAACCAATTATCCAGCAAACTGTGCCCGCATAAATCCAAAATATTGCTTCACCTGGCCAATTATTAGTAGCGCTTACTGAACCAAGAAGAATGCCCCACGAAAACACAAAACCTAGAACAATTTGCGGCCATCTAGTGATTCGTTTTGCAAGGGGGTAACATATTATCAATGGAAATGACAAAATTCCCATAATCCAGGCTTTTAATGGTAATTGAAGCAAGATAATTAATGAGAATGACAATATAAACGTAAGGTATATAAAAGCGGACCTTGTAGACATTGTTCCAGCTGCAAGCGGCCGCATAGATGTTCGTGAAACTTTTCTATCGATATCACGATCCCATAGGTCATTAATGATGCATCCCGCTGCACGCATTAATATTGCACCGATCATAAATAACCCCATCAATCTCGATGTTTCAAAAAGAGTATTGTGATGGATCAAAATTGCCCACCAACTTGGTAATAATAATAACCACCAGCCGATGGGCCTATCTAAGCGAGCTATTATGAAATAAGGTTGGAGCGACTTTGGTACGCTTGACAACCATCCATCAGTAGCGATATCTGTGTTTGTGTGGTTTGGTGAAGCCATTTCAACGAGATATTTTCAAAATGTTAAATTAAATTCAATTACAAATATACGACTTAAAATGAAAATGATATCATTAAGTATTATTAAACATGACGCGCAATGCTTTTAATAATAAAATAAAAGGTTTATACGCTTTTGTACTTTTTTCGAAGCCTTTTTTTAATGGTATATACTACAATGAAATTTAAATTATTTTTTGGTTAATTGCGCTAAAATGTATCTTAATTCTAGAATAAATCTAACACGACTTTTTGTAGAGTGTGACTTAATGGAACATAAATTCATTGAGTTGAACGCGGCTCAGGAACACTATCTTTACTCTGTCTTGAGAAAAAAAGATGGTTCTGAGTTACTTTTATTTAATGGCAGAGATGGCGGTTTTTTGGGTGTTATCGAAGCTTCAGGCAAACGAAAGTTTTCAGTTTATTGTAAGAAAAAAATAATTACTCAGACTTCCTCAACAGATTTATGGTTACTTTTTGTACCAATAAAGCGAATAAGAATGGATTTTATGGTTCAAAAAATAACAGAGTTAGGTGTTTCAAAAATTTGGCCAGTGCAATCTGAATTCGGTCAAGTAAAACAGTTAAAATATGAAAAACTTCGATCCAATATGATCGAGGCAGTAGAGCAGACAGAACGCCTTGATTTGCCTGAAATTGAAGAATTTATGGATCTTCAAACTGTTCTTGATAACTGGCCAGAGGATAGAATGCTAATTGTATGCGATGAGTCTAAATCCGAGCCAAAGCAAGCAAGAGCGATGGCTGAGTTAAATAGTGCAAAAGTTGGTAAAGCAGCCATATTAATAGGGCCTGAGGGGGGATTTAGTAGTAAAGAAAGAGAGCAGTTAAATCTTCATTCATGCACAGAACATATTTCACTCGGACCAAGAATTTTAAGAAGTGATACCGCAGCAATAGCTGCACTAAGTATCTATCAGTCTAATTTTGGTGATTGGTATAATGAAAAGAAGAATTAAAAGAAATGGTCACCAAATATGACTGAAAATAATATATCCCCATCATACACATCCCTCGTTGAATGGTTTTCAAGCAAGGAGAAAGATCCAAAGGATTGGCGAATAGGAACTGAGCATGAAAAATTCATTTTTTCACTAGATGGGCAAAAACCAGTTGCTTATGAGGGAGATGCAGGTATTGAGGCTATTTTGCGTTATTTGAGTAAAACTTATGATATGAAGCCTATTAAAGAAAACGAAAAATATATAGCTCTAAAAACTAAAGATGGTGCATCAATTTCTTTAGAGCCAGGCGGGCAGTTTGAGCTATCAGGGAATGTAGTTAAAACAATACACCACAGTTGTATTGAAACAAATAGACATCTGAAACAGATGCTTGATGTTACGGCCAAACTAGGTTTGGGGATGCTAGGATTGGGATTTCATCCAACTGCATCCAGGGCAGAGGTAAATTGGATGCCTAAAGGCAGGTATAGGATAATGAGGGGTTATATGCCAAAGGTAGGTAATTTAGGTTTGGATATGATGCTTCGCACCTGCACCATCCAGACAAATCTGGATTATTGTGATGAACAAGATATGAGACGTAAATTTAAAACCTCGCTAGCATTACAGCCAGTTGCTACTGCTTTATTTGCAAATTCACCTTTTAAAGATGGTGCCTTAACAAGTCTTCAGTCTAACAGAGCATGGGTATGGACAGATACGGATCCAGATAGATGTGGAGTACCAACATGCGTTTTTGAACCAAATTTTGGTTATGAACAGTGGATTGACTATGTTTTAGATGTACCAATGTATTTTATTTATAGAAACGGGGAATATTTAAATGTTGCAGGTAAATCCTTTAGACGCTTTATGAGTTCAAAACATAGAGATGATTTTTTTGGCCATACTGCTTTCATGTCAGATTTTGAAGATCATATTACAACTGTCTTCCCAGACGTTCGACTAAAGGGGTATCTCGAAATGCGTGGAGCAGACGGGGGGCCTTGGTCCATTATTTGTGCATTACCAGCTCTTTGGGTTGGATTATTATATGATGAAGAGGCTCTAGAAAAAGCAGAAGCGATAGCAAATAAGTTTACACATCAAGATGTTGTTAATGCTCGAATATCAGCTGCGAAAGACGGATTGAAAGGACAGCTAGGCTCACAATCACTTCATGAATTAGCATCACAAATTATTGAAATTGCAGAAACAGGTTTAAGAAACCGTGCAATATTTAATAAGGAGGATAAAGATGAAACAATATTTCTTAAACCATTAAGAACCATAGTAGATACTGGTCTAACGCAAGCAGATATAGTGCGTAAATTATTTCATGAAAAATGGGCTCAAGATATTCAAAAGGTTTTTGAATATTACAAGTATTAAAGAAAATTAAAGGGTTTTAAGAGCAAAAAATCTTGGATATGAAAACAAACTGAAAGTTTAACTTGTTTAATTTGTATAACCATAAAAATTTTTTGAATATTTAATGGTAATATATTTATTAGGCTGCTTGTGTCCCCCCAACAGTGATGCCCCCAATTTTCAAAGTAGGTTGTCCAACTCCCACCGGGACAGATTGGCCGTTTTTCCCACAAGTTCCAACACCTGCATCCAGTTCCATATCATTGCCGATCATAGATATCTTTGACATCGCATCTGGGCCATTTCCTATCAAGGTGGCGCCTTTGACAGGCGCTGTAATTTTCCCGTTTTCTATCAAATAAGCCTCAGACGCAGAAAATACGAACTTTCCAGATGTAATATCTACCTGACCACCCCCAAAATTTACCGCATATAGCCCTTTATCCACGGTAGAAAGTATCTCTCCTGGTTCTAAATTACCAGATTGCATAAAAGTATTAGTCATTCTGGGCATTGGAAGGGATGCATATGACTCACGTCTTCCATTACCAGTAGGAGCAACATTCATCAGTCTTGCATTTTGTCTATCCTGCAAATACCCTTTTAGGATACCGTCTTCGATTAAAATGTTACGTGCAGATTTTGTGCCTTCATCGTCAATCGTTATAGAACCACGCCTGTTCGATATTGTGCCGTCGTCTATAACAGTTACACCCTTAGCAGCAACTTGTTCCCCAACTTTACCAGAAAAAATAGAGGTGCCCTTGCGATTAAAATCACCTTCTAGACCGTGTCCAACAGCTTCATGTAACATAACTCCAGGCCACCCTGGACCCAGAACGATTTCCATTTCACCAGCAGGTGCAGGGATGGATTCAAGCCCAAGTAGAGCGAGGCGCAATGCTTCATCTACTTCTTGTTGCCAATTGCTCGCGTTTAGATATTTATCAAACATAAAACGGCCACCAGAACCACTAGAGCCAGTTTCCATTCTGCCATTTGCCTCAACCATAACTGACACATTCAACCTGACCAATGGTCTAATATCTGCTGCTCGGTATCCATCAGGTCTCAATATTTGCACAGCTTGCCACGAACCAGCAATCGATGCTGAAACCTGTTTTACTCTACTATCTTTGTCTCGCGCATATTTATCAATAGACTGCAATAGTTTTACCTTTGCATCGAAGGGTGTCACATCAAGTGGATTTGCATCTGAATAAAGTGGTAAATTAGCAGCATTAGACGGTGATAATGCTAATTCTCCAGAATACCCACTTGTGACGGCCTTAACTGTTTGGCCGGCTCTTTCTAAAGCTGCTGTTGACATATCTCCTGAATGGGCAAATGCGTCGGCTTCGCCAATTATAGCCCTCAACCCAAAGCCACAGGATTGGTTATAGCTTGCTGATTTCAGTCTTCCATCATCAAAAGATAGGAACTCAAGATAATCAGTTTCTAAAAACAAATCGCCGTCGTCCGCACCATATAATGCATCTTTTAAAATTGA
Organism: uncultured SAR116 cluster alpha proteobacterium; assembly: GCA_902573725.1. Taxonomy (GTDB): domain Bacteria; phylum Pseudomonadota; class Alphaproteobacteria; order Puniceispirillales; family Puniceispirillaceae; genus UBA5951. The sequence continues at coordinate 14,578 of CACGLE010000019.1, read as the reverse complement.
CTCAGCGAATCCCCTATCGAAATTACCATCTTTAAAAAACAAAAGGTCCGTCTGCGTGAGTGGGTCCATTAGAATATCCTTCTAACTTATTTTATCATAACCATGAATATAAACTAAAAATAAAGACTGTTGTAGTTATTATGGGTTGATTCTCTGCTAACTTCAAGTGCCTGTGTCTTCTAATTTCACAGATAATATCGAGCAATACCTAATTCATTATCATTATGCAGAAAGTTGCGCGACAGGCAGTCGCAGTACTCTTCCCAAAGAGTAAAAAAACATATAGAACTATTACGATATTTTGAGTATTGAAATTAAACTAATTTTAAATCTTAGTTTTGTTTGCGGACTATCCTGGGGGATTTAATAATGAGTGCAAGATTTACGCGCTACCTTTTGCTAAGCTCTTTTACATTCGTTGTCTTTGGTTTGTCTGTTGCTGGCGCAGCTCAACCTGAGCCATGGCAAATTGGACTTCAAGAGCCAGCTGGTTCGATAGCGCAAAAGGCAACAGATTTGCATAACTTACTTTTAGTAATCATTACGCTGATATCAGTTTTTGTGCTTGGACTGTTAGTGTTTGTTGGGTGGAGGTTTAGGAGAGAATCTAATCCAAAACCTTCAAAAACAACACACAACACTGTTATAGAAATCCTATGGACTGTGGTCCCAGTGTTGATTTTAGTTGTAATTGCAGTTCCTTCATTTCGGCTGTTATATTACATGGATGAGACAAAAAATGCTGAAATGGTCATTAAAGTTACAGCAAACCAATGGTACTGGAACTATGAGTACATGGATGAGCAGATTTCCTTTGATAGCTATATGCTTAAGGATGATGAATTGCAGGCTGGCCAACCACGATTGTTATCTGTAGATAATCCACTTATTGTGCCAGATAATACAAAAATTAAATTTCTTGTAACTGGTAATGACGTTATGCATTCATTTTTTGTACCTTCCTTGGCTGTCCAAACATATGCCTTTGTTGGGCGTTCTAATGAAGTATGGATAGATGTGCCCCCTGGAGAAAAAACATATTATGGGCAATGCAACCAAATATGTGGCGTAAATCATTCGTTTATGCCGATTGTCGTCAAAGCTCTGGCGCGTGATAAGTATGAGAAATGGTTGTTGGAAGCAAAGAAAGACTTCGCTTTATCTGATGGGCCAGATTACATTCAACTTGCTTCTGTAAAAAAATGAGAATTTAAGGAGACTTTTATAATGAGTGCTCAATCAACTATTGCTGAAAATGAACATGGCGCACCGACTGGATTTGTGAGGCGTTGGCTTTACTCAACAAACCACAAAGATATCGGAACCATGTATATAATATTTGCAATTATAGCGGCGTTTATTGGGGGTGGATTCTCTGTTTTTATGAGGATGGAGCTTATGCAACCAGGCATCCAATATATGTCGGATGGACATATGTGGAATGTCTTTACAACTGCTCATGGCCTTATAATGGTGTTCTTCGTGGTAATGCCTGGGCTAATTGGAGGCTTTGGTAATTGGTTTGTGCCAATAATGATAGGCGCACCAGATATGGCATTTCCAAGAATGAATAATATTTCATTTTGGTTATTGCCACCAGCTTTTATTTTATTGCTATTGTCCGCAGTAGTTGATGGTGGAGCAGGGGTTGGCTGGACAATTTATCCTCCTCTTTCATCATCCGCAGGCACACCTGGTATGTCTATGGATCTAGCCATTTTTTCACTTCATTTAGCCGGTGTATCATCAATTTTGGGAGCCGCTAATTTTATAACAACTATCTTTAACATGAGAACGCCAGGAATGACTTTACACAAAATGCCTCTATTTGCTTGGGCAATGCTCATAACAGCCTTCTTATTATTGCTTGCAGTTCCGGTATTGGCAGGAGCTATAACTATGCTTCTCACAGATAGAAATTTTGGCACAACCTTTTTTATACCAGAGGGGGGAGGCGATCCAATTTTGTTTCTTCACCTATTTTGGTTTTTTGGCCATCCTGAGGTATATATCATGATCCTTCCGGCATTTGGAATTGTGAGTCACATCATTTCCACATTTTCAAATAAGCCTGTATTTGGATATTTAGGAATGGCTTATGCCATGGTGGCTATTGGGTTTGTTGGGTTCATTGTATGGGCACACCATATGTACACCGTCGGTCTTGATGTTGATACTAAAGCATATTTTACAGCGGCTACCATGGTTATAGCAGTGCCTACAGGGGTAAAGATTTTCAGTTGGATTGCGACCATGTGGGGAGGTTCTATAAAATTTGATGTTCCAATGCTTTGGGCTGTTGGTTTTATCTTTTTATTTACAGTAGGGGGTGTGACTGGCGTCGTTTTATCAAATGCTGGATTGGATGTTGTGCTCCATAATACCTATTACGTTATTGCTCATTTTCACTATGTTCTTTCTTTGGGTGCGGTATTTGGCTTATTTGCGGGTTTCTATTATTGGTTTTCAAAAATGACGGGATATACCTATCATAATGGATTAGCAAAACTTCACTTTTGGGTAACTTTTTTTGGCGTAAATTTAACATTCTTTCCAATGCACTTTCTTGGCTTAGCGGGTATGCCTCGAAGATATGTGGATTATCCAGATGCTTTTGCAGGATGGAATATGGTAGCGTCCATAGGTTCATTTGTCTCCGCTGCCGGAGCTATTATTTTTCTGTTTGTTATTATAGAAGCTTTTATGTCTCGTCGTAAGGCAGAGAGTAATCCCTGGGGAGAAGGTGCAACAACTTTGGAATGGCAGGTACCGTCACCTCCGCCTTACCATACTTATGAAACGTTACCAAAGATTAAATAAGACTTAATTTATTATGGATAAAGCACCTAATCTTGATATCGAAACTGTAAGTTTTGTTCCCACAAAGGTTTCCAGTTTTTTTCAACTTATGAAACCACGAGTCATGAGCCTCGTTATTTTCACTGGTTTTACGGGCACTTACCTTGCACCTGGTGATTTGCATCCAATTCTTGCTTTCATCTCATTGTTAGCCATTGCTGCAGGAGCTGGTGCTTCCGGTGCAATCAACCAATGGTATGATAGTGATATTGATGCCATAATGAAAAGAACTAGCAGAAGACCAATACCATCTGGTGAGGTTAAGCCAGAAGAGGCGTTGGCTTTCGGTGTTACGATTTCCATTATATCTGTTTTGATTTTGAGTCTATCTGCAAATTTTCTTGCTGGTGGGTTACTTGCGTTCACTATTATTTTTTATGGATTAATCTATACGGTCTGTCTTAAGCGCTTCACTGCACAAAATATTGTAATCGGTGGTGCAGCCGGCGCGCTTCCTCCTATTATTGGTTGGGCAGCAGTAACATCAACTGTTGGAATTGAACCAATCATATTGTTTTGTTTAATCTTTTTTTGGACCCCACCACATTTTTGGGCTTTGGCAATTGTGAAAAACGATGATTATAAAAGAGCCAAAATCCCTATGCTTCCAGTAATATATGGTAATGAAGAAACTAGACGGCAAATCCTAATATATAGTTTAATAATGGTTTTTGTAAGTTTTTTACCACCTATAATCGGTATGGTAAAGTTATTGTACGGAGCTACAGCGGGGCTTGCTGGTATAATATTTCTGGTTCTAACGTTCCAGCTTCTAAAAAAACCGAGTGATAAGCGTGCAATTATATTATTTAAATATTCAATTATTTATTTGTTCACTTTATTTTTGGCATTAATTTGTGATCGTGCAATTTTAGGATAATTATTAATGAGTAGAAATGAGCCAAAGACATCTGCAGAATTAAAGCAAGCAAGAAAACGTCAGAATTATGCTATTCTTGGCCTAATTTTTGGTTTAGTGCTACTTTTTTATCTTATTACAGTTGTGCGAATAGGGTTAAATTAATGTTAGTAGGGGAAAACCTAAATAATCAGAACCAAATAAATTTGCGAAGACGAAATATAAAAAGTTTGTGGTTTCTTTCGGTGATTGTTATCAGTATGTTGGGCTTATCTTATGCATCTGTACCGCTGTATGAATTATTTTGTCGAGTAACTGGATATGGCGGCACCACTCAAATTGCAAAACAAGATTCAGAAAGAATTATTAACGGACATGACGTCAAAATTATTTTCAACGCTCATGTTAATCCAGAACTCAACTGGTCTTTTAATCCAATAACCGAAACCGTAAAGCTGTTACCTGGTGAGCATGTAAAAGCTATTTTTAGAGCTACAAATTTGTCAGATGATTTGACGATAGGGACCTCAACCTTTAATGTCACGCCACAAAAGGTAGGCCCTTATTTTATGAAAATGGAGTGCTTTTGTTTTACTGAACAACCATTAGCACCAGGAGAGTCAGTAGATATGCCAGTTGTGTTTTATCTTGATCCAGAAATAGCTTCAGATAAAAATACTATAGATGTAGAAGAAGTAGTGTTGTCTTATACATTTTTTAAGTCATTACAGAGTTAATCGTTAAATCGCATTTTTTGGGGGAAATTATGTATTTATCATGGAGAGTCAAATGAGTGGGACAAAACAGCATCCATACCACTTAGTAGAACCTAGCCCATGGCCAGCTGTTGGAGCTGCAGCTGGTTTCGTAGTGACCATTGGCGCAGCAATGTTCATGCATGAAAAGCCATTTGGATTAGAGATGCTAGCGGTTGGACTTGGCCTAGTTATACTTACAATGTTTTTATGGTGGAGAGATATAGTTAGAGAAGCTGAGTATCAAGGCCATCACACACCGATAGTTCAGATTAGTATGCGATATGGAATGTTATTGTTTATTGTCTCTGAAATTATGTTTTTTGTAGCATTCTTTTGGGCTTTTTTTGATCGCGCTTTATTTCCCGTTGGAGGTATTTGGCCACCAGAGGGTATTCATACGTTTGACCCTTTCGATTTACCATTAATGAATACACTTATTCTTTTACTTTCAGGGTGCACTGTTACTTGGGCGCATCACGCTCTGCAGCATAATGACCGAAAGGACTTCATCACTGGTCTATCTATAACTGTAATGTTAGGAGTGCTATTTACTGCATTACAAGCTTTCGAATATCAGCATGCACATTTTGGTTTTAGTGATGGCATCTACCCCTCTGTATTCTTCATGGCAACGGGATTTCATGGATTTCATGTAATCGTGGGTACAATATTTTTATTCGTTTGTTTGATACGTGGTATGCGAGGTCAATTTACCGCAGAAACCCATTTTGGCTTTGAAGCTGCTGCATGGTATTGGCATTTTGTTGATGTTGTTTGGTTGTTCTTATTTGTAGCTATCTATTGGTGGGGTGGATAATTATTCTTATAAAAAAATTAAAAAATATGAAGGGTCTTGTTTATAAAGACCCTTCTGTTTTTTTGTTAAAGAGGCAATGATGATATTCAGACCACTTTTTTGGCCCACACTTTTTTCGGTTCCATTAGTTGCTCTGCTAATAGCTCTTGGTAGTTGGCAATTATCACGGTTAGCTGAAAAAACAGAGCTCATATCTAAATTTGAGCAACGAAGCAAAGGACCAGCAATAGCAATTAGTCAGATTTTTGAACCAATCGATAACTTTGAATATCAACGAGTTGGAGTTACCGGTAAGTATCTACATCAGTCAGAGATTTATTTGACTGGTAGAACCTATGAGGGCAATGCTGGTTTTCATGTTATTACACCATTTCAAACCCAAGAAGAAACTATTTTAATTAACCGTGGATGGGTTTCTGAGGCCTATAGACTGCCAAGCACGCGTCCATTTTCACTTATTGAAGATGAAATTTATCTTGAAGGTATACTGAGGCTCCCAGGTAAAAAAGGTTATTTCGTGCCAGAAAACGAGCCGGAAAACGGTTTTTGGTTTACATTAAAGCCGGATGAAATTGGTAAATTTCTTAAGCGAGAAGAAATTAACAAAGAATTTTATATTGATATTATTAGAACTGGCGAGGTTATAACACTGCCTATAGCAGCGGAAGTAAATATTAACTTAAGAAATTCTCATTTTAATTATGCGTTAACCTGGTTTGGACTAGCACTTGTTTTAATTGTAGTTTATTTTGCCTTTCATTATCAAAATAACAGACTGCAGTTTCCTTCAAAATCTCTTTCTGATTAGAGAACGGAACTTATTAAGATGGAATATTTAAGTACTCGTGGAGAAGATAATAACACTACATTTGAAGGTGTGCTTCTGAATGGTCTTGCGAGAGACGGTGGTTTATATTTGCCAAAAAGTTGGCCAACATTTAATTCTTCTGAAATCGCAAACATGCAAGGACTTCCTTATCATGAAATTGCAGCACTGATTATATCAAAATTCACAGGTGATGATATTATTTATAGAGAGGTTGCAGACCTTACTAAAGCTACTTATGCGAATTTCATGCATCCGGAGGTTGCCCCTCTGAAATTTATTGAGGACGGTTTATATGCATTAGAGTTATTTCATGGCCCTACAATTGCATTTAAAGACTACGCGATGCAATTTCTTGCACGGACCTTCCACAAGGCTCTTTCAAAATCAGGAAAGCGTTCAGTGATTCTTGGTGCAACAAGTGGTGACACCGGTTCTGCAGCGTTACAAGCTTTCCAAAATCTTGATTCAATCGATATATTTATTCTATTTCCTGATGGTAGGGTATCTCCTATCCAGCAGAAGCAAATGACTTCCCTTGCTGGTTTGGGAGCCCATGCTATATGTGTTAGTGGTGATTTTGATACATGTCAGGATATTGTAAAAGGTTGTTTTAACGATCACTACTTTAGAGATGAAGTGAATTTATCTGCAATAAATTCAATCAATTGGGCAAGACTCATACCTCAAATTGTTTATTATTTTACCTCTGCGGTGGAGCTTGGAGCTCCAGACCAAAAAGTAGCTTTTAGTGTACCAACTGGCAATTTTGGGAATATTTTTGCAGGTTGGGCGGCAAAACAGATGGGACTACCAATTGATAGGTTGATAGTAGCTTCCAATAGAAATGATATATTACCCCGTTTTTTTGAGAACGGAAAAATGGTCAGAGAAAAAGTACATCAAAGTTTGAGCCCGTCTATGGATATTCAAGTATCTTCAAATTTTGAAAGGCTACTGTTTGAATTACTTGAACGGGATGCTGAATTATGTGCCTTAAAGATGAAGGAGTTTGCGTCAACAGGTTTTTTTGATGTCTCACTAAGGCAACTTAAGGTGGCTAAGGAGATATTTGCAGCCTATCGTGTGGATGATGCTAAAACAACGCGAAGAATAAAATTTTTATATGATCATTATGGAATGATTTTCGACCCTCACAGTGCAGTTGGCCTTGAAGCTGCTAAAGCAGCGAGAGATGATGAAGTGGTATCAAAAAATATTCCCATAATTTCATTAGCTTGTGCACATCCAGCAAAGTTTCCAGACGCTGTGGAAAATGCAATTGGAGTTAGACCAGAATTACCCCAACATCTTTTTGACCTTATGGATAGACAGGAATCAAAAATTGATATTGATGGGAAAGTAGAGGCAATTCAAGACTTAATTTTCATAAATAAAAGAAATTAAATAATAAAGTTGTTCATTTGCAAATACCGTATAAACGTATGAAGAAGATATTTTTTATACCCAACCAGATTGAGGGGAGAGATTGCTGGCATTAAATCCACAATAACCTAGTGCCTCTTCCCAAATAGAACTAGCATTATCGTTGAAAACCATTTCTGGAGATGCGGGTACATGTATCCACATATTTTGACGTAACTCCTCTTCTAATTGACCTGCAGCCCATCCAGTATATCCTAGCATAATTTTAAAATTTGTTGGACCAATCCCATCTGCAATTTCAGATAGCATGTCTAATTGCATGGATAACGCAATCTCGTTGGTTATTTTGATAGAGTCTGGCATTAAATGTTCTTCAGAATGTAGAATGTAACCGCGCCTATCTTCGACTGGTCCACCAGAATAAATTATCCTATTTTGTTCAAAACGTGGCTTGATATAACTTAACCGTTCCGTGAGCTTAGAAAAAGTAAAATTGAGTTTAGGTTTATTTAAGATCAATCCCATTGCTGTTTGTTTGTCATGTTTGCACATGAATATTACAGCTTGGTGAAACTGAGGGTCATTCATTTGTGGTGTCGCCACAAGAAAATGCCCAACAAGTTCTGTGAATAAAAGGGCTTTTTTTTCTCTTTTCATGCCTTGTATATTAACTTACTTGTATGATCCAGCAATCCTTTTTCTAAAAAAAGTCTAGTTAAATAAAAAATGTTAAAAATAAACCAAAAAAAGGCTGACAAAAAAAAATTTAGGCTTATGTAAATGTAAAATGAAACAATATATTATAATTCTGTTTTGCACTTTTTTTGGAAGTATGACCTCTTTGCAGGCGGCTAACGGTCCTTGGTTGGAAAGTGAATATGCTAAAGTACGATTAATAAGTAGTACCCAAGCCACTGGCAATTTAGAGCGAATCCCTGCAGCGTTAGAATTTCAACTCAAGCCCGATTGGAAGGTATATTGGCGTAGTCCGGGCGATGCGGGTCTACCCCCCATTTTAGAAGCTTACGAAAGTAAACATGAAATAAAACGTTACTGGCCTGTTCCAGAACGCTTTACATTATTTGACATTGAAACTTTTGGTTATTCTGACGTTGTAATTCTACCATTAACAATAAAACATATTGATAAAACGGATGATTTCCTGTTCAAGGGCTTTCTAGACGCACTAATTTGTTCAGATATATGTTTACCATTATCCGGAGATATTAGCTTATCTCTACCCAAAGGGATTTCATCACATAGCATATATGCTCAAAAAATAGCATATGCTAAAGCGAAGGTTCCCTCAAAAACCACAGGCCCTAATATAGAAATAATTTCGACAAGTTTAATACCTCATGATAGGTCATTGCTTATTGATATTTCTATATCAAGTAAAAATTTAGAAGACATTTTTGTTGAAACTAACCTTGCTGGATATAGTTTTTCCAAACCAATAATACTTAAAAAGTTAAATGACAGAATTTTAGCTCAGATTAATATAAAAGGAGCTCAGGATCCAAAAAAACTGATGGGACAGGAAGTTACTTTAACTATTCTTGCAGGAATGCAGTTTAAGGAAGAAAAATTATTGATACGCGATACCGAGCACAAACAAAATTCGTTGCTACCATTACATTTGAACGGATTCATAACGATCTTGTTAATTAGTTTTTTGGGAGGAATAATTCTTAACTTCATGCCTTGTGTTTTACCTATATTATCTTTGAAGGTAGCTAATTTCCTCGGAACTACTGGTAAGCCTTATTCAGAGGTAAGAAAGCATTTTTTAGCAACAGCATTTGGTATTTTATTCAGTTTTATTTTACTCTCTTCGGGTTTAATTATTTTAAGAAATATTGGTTATCAGATAGGCTGGGGAATTCAGTTTCAAAATCCTATTTTTTTAGCAATAATTTCGGTTATTTTGCTAATATTCATTGCAACTTTACTTGATTGGTTTTATTTACCAATTCCCAGGATTGCATTAAAATTATCTTCTGTTATTTCAAATAATGCAGGCTATCGGTATGATTTTTTTTCAGGAGTGCTAGCAACTATCCTTGCCACTCCTTGCTCTGCTCCATTTGTTGGAACTGCAGTAGCCTTCGCATTATCTGGCAGCAACTTTGTATTATGTAGCGTTCTTTTAATTATGGGACTAGGGCTTTCGTTACCGTGGCTTATCTTTGCTATAGCACCACCACTTTCATCATTTTTGCCAAAACCAGGCTATTGGATGGTTCGAATAAAACAACTATCTGCTATTCTTTTAATAGGAACATTAATCTGGATTTTATGGGTTTTAAGTAATTTACTAGGCATGCGTGCTGAAGTACAAAATGCTGAATTAAGCAGATATAAAACATGGTCTGTAGAAGTAATGGAAGATGCAATTACAACAGGTAGGCCAGTTTTTGTTGATGTAACTGCAGATTGGTGCATCACCTGTAAAGTTAATAAAATTTCTGTCTTAGAAAGTAGAGAAATTTCAGATGCCTTCAGCAAAGAAAATTTTATCTTATTACAAGCAGATTGGACTAGTCCTAATGATGAAATAGCAAAATTTCTTGCGAGTAATGGACGGTTTGGGATTCCATTTGACATTATATTTTCACCTCAGCTAGAAACACCGATAATATTGCCAGAAATATTAACAACTAAGAAATTACTATCATCGATAAAAAAGGCGAGTTTATCAAAAACTAAATAATAAGGATAATCAAAGGAACACTGGTAAATGACATTAACAATAGGAAGTAAAATACCAAAACTTGAAATCACAACTAAGACGTCAGAAGGATTAGATATAATAAATACTGAAAACTATTTCAGTGGTCGGAAAATAATTGTTTTTTCTGTTCCTGGAGCATTTACGCCGACTTGTTCTGAAAAACATCTACCAAGTTATGTCAAACACCACGATAAGTTTTTATCAGTTGGAATTCACGCTATAGCATGTTTAGCAGTAAATGATGCACATGTGATGTTTGCTTGGGCAGAACAAAATGGGGCTGACGGTCTGATCGATTTATTTGCAGACAGTAGGGCAATTTTCACAGAGTTACTTGGTCTAAAAACCGATATGGGGGCTGTTTTGGGTATAAGAGCATCAAGAAGTGCTTTCGTTGTTGATAATGGTTTGATAACACATTTTTTCAAAGAGGAACCAAAAGCATACGAAGTCTCTGATGCAGAATCTTTGCTTTCCGCTGTTTCCAGTTAGGTTGAAGCCGCAGTTTGTATTTTTCTAGCTTCCTCTTGAGCAAGGTGATCGCATTCTTCATTTTCAGCATGACCTGAATGACCTTTTATCCATTGCCAATCTACCTGATGAATTTTGCAAAGTGAGTCAAGTTGTAGCCAAAGATCTTTATTTTTTACTGAATTTTTATTGGATGTTTTCCAATTATTTTTTTTCCAGTTAGCAATCCACTTATCAATTCCATTCATGACGTATTTGCTGTCCGTAATAATAGTAACATTAACGGGTCTCGTAAGAGCCGATAATCCCTTAATGACCGCAGTTAGTTCCATTCGGTTGTTAGTTGTATCTGCTTCGTTGCCACATAAAATCTTCTTATGACTTTTAAAATATAAAATGCTAGCCCATCCGCCGGCGCCTGGGTTTCCTAAACATGCTCCGTCGGTATACAATTTTGTTTTTGTTTCCATTATCAGAGTCCATATAAATCTAGATTACTATTAGACCGCAAATAGATAATCTTATTCCAATATTCAAGTGGGTCGTGTTTTTTAACAAGAGCGCCGTCAGGTGTATGATGCCAATCATAATAGCGAGTTACAAAAAAACGTATAGCAGCACCCTGCGTTAAAGTGGGTAACGCATTTTTTTCCTTATTATTTAATTGGCGTATTTTCTGGTAGCTAGCTATTAGTGCTCTGGCTTTCTCTGAATTAAAACTACCATCATTTTCGAAGCACCAACTATTTAAGCAAATCGCGATATCGTAGGCATAAAAATCAGTACATGCAAAATAAAAATCAATTATTCCCGACAGACTATTATTTATAAACATTGCGTTATTTGGAAACAAATCACCATGAATTATTCCCGCTGGAAGAGTTTTAGGCCATCTCGTAATAATATTCTCAATATAAAGGCTAGCCTCTTTATTAAGGCCTTTAGGTAAATTTGAGTCGTCATCATTGGTTTCAAGAAGTATTGATAGCCAGTTTTTAGGTCCTAGAGGATTTTTCCTATATAAGCTTAATTTAACCGTTGCTATATGCAGTTTTGCTAGCATAGTACCAATTTGTGAGCATCTATTTAGATTTGTGAATTGGGCAGTTTTACCATTAAGAAAAGATACGATAGTAGCATATTTACCAGAACAAATATTAATTATGTTTCCATTTTTATCTGGAATAGGTCTTGGACAGCTTATTTCATTCTGAGATAACTCACTTAACAATTTCATGAAAAAGGGTAAGTCTTCGGCATTTACCCTCTTCTCATAAAGGGTAAGAATATAGCTGTCGATACTTGTTCTAAGCAGAAAGTTCGAGTTTTCTACGCCCTCTGTAATTTCAGTAAGGCTAATTAAATCTCCAATCTCATAATTTTGAAGAAATTCTGTGACCTCTACATCAGAAACAGGGGTATAAACAGCCATAAAAAACTATCTTCTCTTCAATATGGGAGGTAGATTGAAGGTCACATTTTCTTTAATTGAATTGTCTGTTTGAATAGATATTTCAAATTCATCATCCAGTTTCTGAATTAACTCATTGACCAATATTTCAGGAACTGATGCGCCAGAGGAAATAGAAATTACAGAAACATCGCGAAGTTCATTTAAATCGAGTGAGTTTGCATCAGGTATCAAAACTGCTTTTTTGGCGCCAAATTTTTTTGCTACTTCTACGAGTCTTTTAGAGTTGGAAGAGTTATTCGCACCAATAATTATAAAATATTCAGATTTTTCAGCTAGTTTCTTTACGGCATTCTGTCTGTTTGTTGTGGCATAACAGATATCTTCGCCACTTGGTCCGGTTATTTTTGGGAATCTATGTTGCAGAATTGAGATGATTTCTGATGTATCATCAACAGAAAGTGTAGTCTGAGTTGCAAATGCAAGATTATCAGGATTTTTTGGCTCAAAATTTAGTGCGTCTTCTGCGGTTTCAATAAGTGTTATTTCACCATCGGGCACTTGACCCATTGTACCTGCTACCTCAGGATGTCCATAGTGTCCAATTAGGATAGTATGTTTACCTTTTTGATAGTGCCTTATTGTTTCATTATGAACTTTAGTAACTAAGGGACAAGTAGCATCAATCGCAATCATATTCTCAACGTCAGCCTGCTGCCTTACAGATTTTGCGACACCATGCGCTGAAAAAATTACAGGGGCACCTTCTGGCACCTCATCTAGTTCTTCGACAAAAACGGCCCCTTTTTTTGCAAGACTGTTTACTACATATTTATTATGCACAATTTCGTGCCGGACATATACAGGAGCACCAAATTTTTGCAATGCTTTCTCAACTATTTCAATGGCTCGCTCTACTCCAGCACAAAAACCACGAGGCGTTGCAAGTAAAATTGTTTTTTTTTCGCTTCTCATAATGACTTATTTGCGCGATAACTTCATAAAGGTCAATTGAAGACAGTCTAAAAATGTAAAATAAAGGTTATATAATGCAAAAAAAGTCTATCTTCATAATTATGATATCATTATTTTTTGTAGGGTGTGAGACGATAAGACCGTCTTATCTGGAATGTGATAACCGTATAACTGCTATTGAAGAAGGTAGCAGAATTACATTACGAACTCTTGATAATGGTGCTACAGCACAGGCACGATTTAATGGCGTGTCCGCTCTGTGTAATGAGAAAGATGACGTCGTAAACATGCGAATAAAGATAGGACTCAAATTAGTCAGAGATATGCACCAAAATAAAGAAGCGGTTACATTAGAATTGCCACTTCTTATAGCTATACTGGACCCTCAAGATGCGGTTAAAAGTTTTGAAAGTGTAAGCTACAGGATGGCTTTCCCTGAGGGTCAAGAAATTATTTACCCAGTGATTAATCCTAAAATCAAAAAACCTAAGTCAGGACGGGTCATACTGTCGTTATCACCTGAAGTAATAAAACCCTAGTCGCTAATATAATTTTTTGCAGTAGACGTATTACTTTAAAATAGATTTCACTAGTTATTGTGCAGCTTTAATTTGAGAAATAGACTCATCTATAATAGATGAATTTAACTCATCATTCAGTTCGGAAACCAATATTTCCTTACTAGCTGAAATAGCAATGCTTGTTGCTCTCATTTTGAGTTCGGCAAGAACAGCTGCTTCGGAAGCAGCTATCTTAGCTTTCGCTTGATTCTCTCTACGCTTGATCGATTCTTTCGCTTTTTCAACAGCTGCGTTGCGAATTCGTTCCGCAGCCTCGTGAGCATCAGCTATTATTCTTTTTGCATCTTCTACTGCTTCATTTTGCATAACCTGAAATTTTTTTAACTCTTTTTCTGCTTCAATGCGGAGTGTTTCTGCTTCTGCTAATTCATTTTTAATTTTATTAACTCTATTATCAAGCAAGTCGGATAAAGCAGATCCCACTTTACGCCATACAATAGCAATAAAAATAATAAATCCTAACGCAACCCAAGCTGATTCATCAAAATACATTATATTGCTCCATTAGTTTTGCAATTTCGCATGTAAGCTCACGTGTTTTTTAACAACAGATTTTGTAACTTTTAGTGGCGTCAAATCAGATATGATTTTCTGTGAAATATCTGTTGCTAATTCTTCAAGAGAAGAAAGAGTTTCTTTTCTAACTTCTGCAAGACTTTCTTCTGCTTTTTTTGCATCTGTAGCAAGTTTCTTGTCTAATGCTGCCTCACGTTTTGCTGTATCGAATTTGGCTTCGTTTACTGCGTTTGCTAGCGTATTAGCGGCCTGTGTTCTTGCTTCAGTCAAAGAGGCTTCATAGGAGCTAAATGCTTTTTTAGCATTTTCTTGGGCATTTTTTGCTTTTTGAACATCACTAGAGATTTTATCTGATCGATTTTCTAGAACTGTCGATATCGAAGGA
>CACGLE010000018.1 GCA_902573725.1 uncultured SAR116 cluster alpha proteobacterium | reverse complement strand
AAAGATGGCAGGCACTATTAGCTATATTAATAGTAACAATGTCACCAATTTTTGCTGAGTAATCTTTGGCGGCCTTTACAGATATTAAAGTGCCCGATATTTGAAATGATATCATGGTAGAATCGCCAAGCAATTCAATAGAATAGATAGCAGAAGAGAATTCATTGCTATTTTTAGGCTTTATTTTCCCTGTCTGAATAATAGCATCTTCTGCTCTAAAGCCCACTGTAACATCGCCATCACCTATCTTAAATCCGTCCAGACGTATTGGCCCTGATTCAAATGTATTATTTTTAATTTTTCCTGGGATTAAATTCATAGCCGGGTTTCCAATAAATCCAGCAACAAATAAATTTTGGGGTTTATTGTAAATTTCGAAAGGAGTTCCAATTTGCTGGATGATGCCTTTATTTAAGACAACAACTCGGTCTGCTAATGTCATCGCCTCTATTTGGTCATGTGTTACATATAATGTGGTCACCTGCATCTCATGATGAAGATGTTTAATCTGTGCTCTTGTTGATACCCTGAGTTTTGCGTCGAGATTTGAAAGAGGTTCATCCATCAAGAATACATTTGGTTCTCTAACAATTGCCCTTGCTAGAGCAACCCGTTGTCTCTGACCTCCAGAAAGTTCTGACGGTTTACGATGTAAATACTCGGTTAATTCCACCATTTCAGCTGCACGTTCTACACGTTTGGAGTGTGTATTAGGGTCGATCTTTCTAATTTTTAGGGGAAATCTTATATTTTCAAAGACATTCATATTGGGGTACAAGCCATAAGATTGAAAGACCATCGCAACGTCTCTGTCTTTCGGTTCCATTTCATTCACTTTAATATCATTAATATAAATTTCTCCGGTAGTTTCTTGTTCAAGCCCTGCAATCATTCGCATAGTAGTGGTTTTACCGCACCCAGATGGTCCTAATAATACCAAGAATTCTTTATCGAAAATTTCGAGGTTAATCTTATCTACTGCAATAAATGGACCCCATTTTTTACTTAAGTTTTTAAGTGTGATACTCGCCATGAATTAAATTATCCCTTTACTGCACCAGCTGTTAAACCACTTACAATCTGACGTTGAAAAAACAAAACTAGCATAAATAATGGAACTGTTGCTGAAACCACTGCTGCAACAGCGAACATAACGTTTCCTTGTTCTTGGGCAGATCCTAAAAATCCAGCTATTTTTGGGACCATCGTTTGGTTTGTCTCTGTTAGCAATAGAGCTGTTATTGCAAAATCGTTATAAGCTAAAAGAAAGCTAAATAGTCCAGTTGTTATAACCCCTGGCCACATTACTGGAATAATTACATGTCTAAAAGCTTGAAATCTCGTGCAACCGTCAACCATCGCACTCTCGTCAAGATCTTTTGGGATTGTTAAAAAAAATGAGTGAAGCATCCAGAGTGTGAAGGGTTGATTTATAGCAACTAAAACGACAATAGTGGTCGATAGATGACCCCATAAACCAAGTTCGAAAAATGGCAGAAGATAACCTGACACTAGCGTAATATGAGGCATCGCTCTAAATATAAGAGCTGCTATAAGTATCCAGAAAGCATATCTAAAACCAGACCTGGCTAAAGCATAGCCCCCTAAAGTGCCAAGCGTAAGAGAGATTGTTACTACGCTTACAGTCACAATCCCAGTATTTAAGGCAGCTCTCCAGAATTCTTCCTGAATCCAAGCTCCTTTGTATCCATTTAAAGTAAATACCCCCCCAGTCTCGACTAGCGTTCGAACACCAAAAATAGCGTTACGCCAGTCTTGCTTTGAGAAAAAATCAGCCTCTACTTTGAAACTACCCCAAAGTGTCCACAAAAAAGGAACAGAAGCGAGAATTAACCATATGATTATGAAAGATAAGCTTAATATATTTAGCCAGTTATTTTTTTTATTCATTCATCGTGCTCCAATTACCGGCTTATTTGCTTTCCAGGTCCTCACAATTACTGGTGTCATAAGTACACTGATGCCGATAATAGTAAGGATAGAAGTAGCAGCTGCAGAGCCAAACAGCATATCACCATCTCCACTTCTAAAATCATTATAAATTAGCCACGACAAAGAAGTCGCACTTGCTTGGGCGTTAAATCCCACAATTGGCTCAAATACTCGAAAATTATCCATCAGTTGAATAAGCGAAATAAAAACAGCCAGAGGCATCAAGTGTGGTATAATGACATAACGTGTTTGTTCCCATTTATTTGCACCATCGATCATCGCGCTCTCCAATGTATCTCTTGGAATTGTCTGTAAACCAGCGTAAAACACAATAAATGCAAAAGGAGCATGATGCCAAACTCCATAAACAAAAAGCATGACCCAAGTAAGCGTAGGCGATGCTTTGAGGGATAAGTTTGGGTCATTAAAAATTATTTGTAATAAACTTCCAATTATTCCCTCAGCGTCTATCATCCAAAACAACACAAGAGAGCCTATAAGAGGTGTAATGATCATAGGTAATAAGCAGATAAAGATTGTCGGCCCTTTAAAAAAAGAGGGTAGTCTGTTAACTGCTAAAGCAATGAAAAAGCCAATAATTATTACTAGTGGTGTTACAATAAAGGTATACGCAAGTGTGAAACTTAATGCCTTGTAAAACGGAAGATTAAATACCTCAGTGAGGAAATCATTAAGCCCGCCAGACTCACTCCAAGCCTGTTTTAATTCACTAAAGGCAAGGTGATTTCGATTTGTATAAGTGCCAAATCCATTATATTTACCAAGAGGATTCTCAGCCTCTTGGGCTTCTGTTGCTTCAAGATCTACTTTAGTTATTTCTTCACAACCAAATGGGGTACAATTTTCAACAGTTACAAGTATTTTTTCATGCTCAATGAATAAAGATTGAATGCTTATTGAGACTATGGGTAGTGCAATGAAAATTAGCATTGCTAATGCGGAAGGCCAAATGAATTTTAGGAAGGTGTAATGAGGCATTCGTTTTTCCCTAAATGTTCATTTGTCAAGCATTTAAAATTATTGCTCTAGAGAAAGAATACAGAGGGATTTAATCCCTCTGCACATTTTAAATATTTGTTAAAGAAATCCTTTTTCAGTCGCTGCTGCAATATAAGCTGCCTCAACATCTTCCAAAGCTTTTTCTGCCGACTCATTACCCTGTAAGAATTCGATAATTTCTGCGCCTATTGCCGTATGCATTGCACCAAAGTATGGAAGCATTGGATATGGCAAGGCACCACCGCTGGCTGAGGCTAAAACACCAACACCTGCTGGATTTTGTTTAGCTCCCTTAATCAACCAGGTTGCTTTTTCCGCATTAGCAAGAGCCATTTGAGTAGTTATACCATTCATCATCGCTTTAAAAGTGGCTACCGCATCCTCATCTGATATGTTTGTGGCAATAGTGAAGCCATCCCACCATAAAGTTGTTGCAGGTCTGGACCCTCCTGCTACAGTAGGTGCACTAGCAAATTTTGTATTACTCTCAATTTCTGCTGTTGAACCTTCACCGTCTGTTACAGGTCCAGCTCTTGAACCCCATAAGTTGGTAAGAGCGACTTTCCCTGCCTCCCAGTCTGCTTGTACAGCATTAGAATCATATGTAAGAAAATCGGGATTCATATATTCTGTTAAAGATTTCATCATATTAAGAGTAGCAACACCCTTTGCATTATTTACAGCAGGTTCGGCAGAGCCACTTTTAAAGAACTCACCACCATGTCCCAAGTACATGTTAATAAATTCGAGACCCAAGTTCCAACCTTCATATGTGCCAGCAATAGGATATTCCATAAGTCCTTTATCTTTAATAGCTTTGGCTGCAGCGAGCACCTCTTCGTATGTTTTTGGTGGCGCCACACCTGCTGCATCCAAAATGTCGGAACGATAGAATAGATGTTGAGCATTGGCCATATAAGCAATAGCCATTACTTCACCATCTACTGTAACAAATTGCATATCTTGAAGGCCAGAGGCATGTTTAGCAACCAGATTATTAAGAGGTCGAACAAGACCGTCGTTCATTAATACTCTTAATGCGCTATTATTTGCTAAAGATGATGTGAATTCAGCTGGATTTGCGGTAAGTGAAGCAACTTGGCGATCTTTGTGGTCTTTATTTAAATCGACTGATACTGTTGCTCCACCACCTGCACATTGTGAAGCAGCTTCCGCGACAGCTTGATAGGCTGGAAAATCATTCCCTCCAATTCTTACAGAACCAGAATCAATGCCACATCCAGCGTGGGATGCAGTTGACAGAAGACCTATGGCTCCAGCTATTATAATCGTTCTAAAAAACATAATAATTTATTCTCCTAACTAAGTTTAAAGTGCACATTCAGTATTCATCTGAAATAACAGATAACATATTTGGTAAAGGTATTTTTGCATACGATTGCAAAAATTCTAGACAAGTAATTCTTTGCTTGGCAAGTTAATTTTCTGCCCTGTAGTAATGTTTCTTTGATGTTAGGAAAAAAAGCGACATGAGTATAAAACAAAGATCCAAAAATATCATAAAAGAACTCTATCAAAAGCTTGATCTTGCCACAGAAAATATGGTTGAAGATGTACTCCTTGAGAGAATGCATCCAGATGTTTTTTGGCGGGGATATCATCCGTTTAATGAGCAAATTGGTCCAAAGGCAGTTTCAGACGAATTCTGGAGACCACTAAAAAGAGCACTTAGCAATCTGCAGCGAAGAATGGATATTTTTATTGCAGGCGAAAATAAGATGAAAGGACATGAGGGTATTTGGGTTGCCTCAATGGGTCATATCATGGGACTATTCGACTCACCTTGGCTTAAAATTCCACCAACGCATAAAATCATTATGCTTCGCTATGGTGAGTTTAACCATATTAGAGATGACAAAATAGTCGAAACAGCTATGTTTTTTGATATTCCCCACTTTATGATGCAAGCAGGTTTTAATCCTTTCCCACCGCAGACTGGGGCGCACCTTATACAGCCTGGTCCGATGAATCATGATGGTTTGATGTATCAACCCGCATCTGTTAAAGAGAGTGCAAAGACGCTAAATGCGATCGAATTCATGATAGAGGACTGCAAAAAATGGTGTGGTGGTCGAGATGAGTCACTAGTCGATGAGTTACGCCGTAGTTGGAATGATGATATGATTTGGTGGGGGCCTGCAGGCATTGGCTCAACCTATACAATCGAGCGCTATGCAGAACAGCATTCTGGGCCATTTCGTGCTAGTTTTACAAACCGAAAATTTAATGGCCATATTTGTAGGATTGCAGAAGGAGCTTTTGGGGGATTTTTTGGCTGGCCAAATCTTACTCTTACTCCAAAAGGTGGATTTATGGGTATGCCTGGAAGTGCCAAGGCCGCAGATATGCGGGTAATTGACTTTTTTAGGCGTGAAGGAGAAAAACTCGCAGAAAACTGGGTTTTTATTGATTTATTACATTTTTGGAAAATGCAAGGCGTTGATATACTAAAGCGGATGCAGGAAAACAGTTTTAGATGATTGATGCACACCATCATTTGTGGGATTTGTCAGCTGTTTCATACCCATGGTTAGAGGATAAATCAAAGAAGCGCTTTTTTGGTGACCCGACACCAATTCAGAAAAATTATTTAATTCAAGATTTTAAAAAAGATTGTAAGCCACATGGATTTAATGCGTCGATTCATATTCAAGTTGGCGCCAAAGAACCTGCAAAGGAAGCGATTTGGGTTGATGATATTATTAAAAACCATCCTGATTGGAATATGAAACAAGTCGTATTTTGTGACTTAACTAAATCTGAAATGCGATTAGAAATGGAAAAGTTTGAAATTTTACCATCAGTAGCTGGAGTAAGACAAATTTTAAGTAGAGCACCTGGTAAGGAAGCAGGTTCTATTCTCTTAGATAATATTGCATCTCCAATTGTACTGCAAAACCTAAAAACACTATCTAAACTAGGGTATTCATTTGATTTGCAGCTTATTCCAGAGGTAATGAAGCAAGCTTCTTTACTCTTTGAGAAGGTGCCAGGGTTGAAGGTTGCACTTTGCCATGCTGGAAGTCCACATGACAGAACAATAGAAGGGATCAATTACTGGCAAAAAGCACTAAAGTCACTCTCTTCACTGTCCAATGTAACATGCAAAATTTCAGGACTTGGAATGTTTAAGCATAATTGGACGATAGAGGACTTTCGACCCATAATCGAAACATGTTTAGACCAGTTTGGGTCAGAACGATGCATGTTTGGATCTAATTTTCCTGTTGATAGTCTATATTCAAACTACAACACTTTGATGAGTGCTTTTAGAACCCTAATTCCCAAATCTTCGCATGAATCAATTTTTAAAAAGACTGCAAGCGAATTTTACGCAATTTGATTTCAAATATTTTTCCAGATTGAATGTAAATTCAGTTATTTTTTGTAAGCATTAAATTTACCTATTTTAAGGGCCTATTTTTTTAATATTACTTACCTAATTATTTATCATTAGTATTATTCTATATTTTGCTCAGCAAATACCTTCTTAGCAGCTCTAAAACACTCTAGAGACAATGGCACACCTCCATAAATACCAACACAATGTATAATAGCTCGTATTTCTTCTTTGCTAACACCATTATTGAGGCCCCCCCTGCAATGCAATTCCCATTCATGAATTCGTCCCATTGCCCCTAACATGGCTAGGTTCATCATAGAACGAGTTTTTGCATCAATAACATCATCACCCCATCCAAAACCCCAGCACCAAGCAGTCATTGCTTCTTGGAATGGTCGTGTGAATTCATCGGCTTTAGCTAAAATTTGTTCTACGTATTCTTCTCCAAGTGTTGCTTTTCGCTTAGCTAACCCGGTGTCAAATAAATCTTTGTCAAAAAACACTCATAATATTCCTCTTTAAAAATTAATTAAATGAATTTTGCTTACTATAATTTAGAAAAAATAACCAATCACCTTTATTTTTGATAAGCACCGATGCAGTAAATGCATCACATTGCGTTAAAATAAGCACTTTTATTTGATATTTTTCCTATTATGTTGAAATTGGGATCAGATAGGTAAAAAATTGAAGAATATTATAATCACTGATCTTGATGGAAGTCTGTTGAGTCATTCAACTTTCAGCTTCAAACAAATTCATTCCGACATACTAAGTTTATTGGATTCCGGGACGTTGATAATACCCGCCTCAAGTAAAACTAAAATAGAAATGGAAATGTTTTGTGCAGAGTTGGGAAGAAATGTCCCGTTCATATATGAAAATGGTGCAGGGTTTCAGAACATCCAAGAAATCACATCAGAAGAATTGTTCGAGCCTTTTACTTTATCCCAAGCTGCTATTAATTCGCATAAAATATGGGAAATATGGAGTGAATTTGTAACTGAAGAACTGAAAAATCAATGTTTATTTGTGCACGAAATGAATGTGAAACAGCAGGCAGATGTGTATGGACTTACTGGCCAGAAACTTGAAAATGCGTTAGCTCGAGAATATTCTCTCAATTTTAAATTTTTAGGTAATCAAATACAACTTCAGAATTTAAAATATATATTAAGCGCTAAAAATTTAACCGCTCAGCAAGGTGGCAGACTAATGACCTTGAGTGGGAAGCACGATAAAGCCGATTATTGCAATTTAATCCGTATCAAACAAAAGAGTTTTGGATTTGAACCATTTTTAGTAGGAGTTGGCGACAGTGAAAATGATTCATATATGCTTGAAAACTGCGATATAGCTTGCATTATACCTCGCCCGCACAAACCCCTTCTTTCGATATCCATGCCACTTGAACGCACTATCATTGCAGGAAATATTGCTCCTCTCGGATGGTTAGAGGCAGTTAGAAAAGCATTGAATTTAAATCACGTAGAGGAGACATTACGTTATGGGTGATTTTGCACAGAATGGTAGTGTGGCTACTTTACATAATTTTGGTACTAAAACACTTAAGCAGATGGAAGATGACCTTCAGTTATTTGCGGGGTATCGGCCAATGGAACTTATATTGCCAAGCTTGTATTCTGAATTAGAGGGCTCTGCGCTTAAAGAAATTGTAAGAAATATTTCAAAGGTAAAATATCTTAATCATATTATAATTGGGTTAGATAAAGCAGACCGCGATCAATACGAATATGCATATTCTTTCTTCAAAGATTTGAACCAGCCATTCTCACTTTTATGGAATGATGGTCCTCGCATGAAGGCTATTTCACAAATGCTTGAAGAAAAAGGTCTTGCCCCAATGGAGCCAGGAAAAGGCCAAAATGTATGGTACTGTATAGGGTATGTTAATGCGAGAGCTAAAGCCGATGCAGTGGCGTTACATGATTGCGATATTTTGACCTATGATAGGATGTTACTGGCAAGACTTTTCTATCCAATATCAAACCCAAATTATCAATTTGAATTTTGTAAGGGATATTATGCAAGAATATCTGATAATAAAATGAACGGCAGAGCTTGCCGACTGCTAGTGTCACCTTTGCTTTTGGCAATGGAACAGGTGCTAGGTCACAGTGATTATCTTAATTTTATGAAGAGTTTTAGATATCCTCTCGCAGGAGAGTTTTCATTTAGAAGGTCTCTTATCCCTGAACTTCGGATATCGTCAGATTGGGGATTAGAAGTTGGAATATTATCAGAGATGCAGAGAAATCAAGCTAGTAACAGGATATGCCAGATTGATATTGCAGATACTTATGAACATAAACATCAAGAACTTTCTGAAGATGATCGTGATTTTGGTTTATCACGCATGTCAATTGATATAGTAAAAGTAATCATAAGAAAATTGGCTACTCAAGGGTATTGTTTTGGACCTGATACATTTCGAACTCTAAAAGCATCCTACTTTCGAATTGCACTTGATATGGTTCGTCATTACCAAACAGATGCTGAGGTTAATGGGTTGAGCTATGACATAGATTCTGAGGAAAGAGCTGTAGAATTATTTGCTGAAAATATTATGCGGGCAGGAAGTGATTTTAGTTATGCACCAATGGAAACACCCTTTATTCCATCATGGGCAAGGGTAAAGTCAGCTATACCAGATATTGAATATCACCTTAGGCGCGCGGTTGAGGCAGATAATCAAGAACTAAACACATTTTTACATGTTGTTCCTAAAATGACGGCTTCATGAAGAATAATTTTTAAATTCAATTTAAATTGATTAGATGGAAGTATGGTATATTTGAAAATTGTTAACCAATTGTCTTCTTCAATAAATTAAGCCAATTTTTAAAGCATATTTTTTGGATTAAGTTATCGTCATATCCATTCTTTTTCATTGCAGCAACAAGTTTTGGCAGACCTGAGCAATCTGAAATATGGTTTGAGATTTGAATACCATCAAAATCAGAGCCAAGTGCAACCCCATCCTCTCCAAGCATTTCAAGAAGCGCGTCTAGGTGTTTGCACATATTATCAAGACTCAGATTTTTGTCTTGTTTACCTTCAGGATGTAGAAAACCAATCCCAAAATTTAAACCTACAACACCGTCAGTTTCCGCGATTGCTGCTAGTTGAGATTGTGTTAAATTTCGTGGAGATGGACAAAGAGAATGAACATTAGAATGGGTAGCGACAAGAGGCTTATCAGAAATTTTTGCAATTTCCCAAAACCCCTTCTCATTTAAGTGAGAGAGGTCAACGAGTATTTTTTTTCTATTGCAAAAACGAATTAGCTCTTTACCAGCATCCGTTAAACCATCACCTTGGTCAGGGGTTGAAGGAAAACTAAAATTTACCCCTTCCGCAAAAATATTCTTACGTGACCATACAGGGCCAATAGACCTCAATCCAATGTTGTATAATATCTCTATCTGACCTAAGTCTGAGCTGATTGCCTCTGCACCTTCAATATGCAAAAGTAGCGCAATTTTTTCTTTATCGATGCAACTGCGTAATGTTTCATAATCTGTACATATTTCTAGTTTGTCTGGATTTTGGTCAGCTATATTATGCGCTATTTTTATCATCTCGATTGTAGCTTCGTAAGCATATGTTTGTGAAATTTGTTCTGTATTTAGTAAGTTGTTAGAGGGCATTTTTTCTTTCGCCCCTTTGTTATTTTTTACTAGGTCTGGATGACGTTCCCAAAAGGCTTTTGGTGCTACATTTGTTGCAGGAACAAAGATTGCAAAAAATCCCCCTTTAAGACCACCTTTTTTGCACCTTGGAAGATCAATATGTCCTTTTTGCCTTCCAAATATAAAATCTTTTCCGTCTAAATCATTAGAACGCCAAAGCGCTAGTAATAGGTCATTATGACCATCAAAGACGGGCGTTTTTATCATTTATTAACAATCTCCCTAAAGTTTGAAAATTTACTGAATAATATTTATGTTTCTATGATACATAATATATCGGCAAAAGAACTAATTAAAAAGAGATTAACAAATGCAAAGTAATATAACTAATAAGCCGTTTCCCCTTCCGGAAGCTATTTTATTAGATATGGATGGACTTCTCCTAGACACAGAAAAAGTGGCGAAGCATGCCTTTTTTTATAGCTGTAAAAAAATTAATTTTTCTTGTTCAGATGAGGAGTATGCCCAACTAACTGGGCATGGTTCTGTTTTAAGAGATAAGCTACTAGCTTCTATCCTGCCTAAGAATGCAAATATTACACTTTTTAATCAGACTTGGTGGGAGCATTTTCAGAAAATCTTAAATTATGAAGTTCCCGCTAAGGAAGGTGCATTAGAATTTCTCGAGTTTATTAATTCACAAAACATTAAAATTGCTGTTGCCACTTCTTCGTATACTGAATCTGCTGAAACACTTTTGACGCGTGCTAAATTACGTTCATTTATCGGATCTATTATTGGAGGTGACCAAGTAAGAAACGCCAAACCTGCTGCAGATATTTATCTAAAGGCGGCCTCTTGTGTTAACGTATCAGCTAAAAACTGCATTGCGTTTGAGGACTCAGATGTTGGTGTAATGGCAGCACATGCTGCAGGCATACCTGTTATCCAGATCCCAGATATAAAAATTCCTTCAGAAAAATGTGTTGCCCTAGGTCATCTGATTTTTGACAGCCTTGACAAGGCTAGAGATGAACTTGGCTGGCGATAGGAAAATAGTTTAAATTATGTTTTCTATAATGTTTTGGGCATAGAATCTTGTCCTTGATTTTTTTCAAAAAGTTTTCTCATTAGAGACAGAGAGTTTCTTAGCTAACTAAAAAATATAAAAGTGAGACAGCAAAAATATATTGTAGAGTTATTGTCATGGATAAAGTTGGGCGTCTAAATGAGCGCCATTAGGCCTAATTTTTTTGGAGGGAAAATACTATGCTTTTTGTCTATTCAGCTATTGATTGTCATGATAAATCAGCCATTAGAACTAAAAATAATCCTGCACATGTAAAGTATGTGTATGAACATGGTATGAAAATCGTTCATGCAGGCCCGTTGGTATGTGACGATGGGGTAAGTCCTATCGGAACACTGATAATTGTAGATGCTTCTGATAGGGAGGCAGTCCAAAATTTTATTGATAACGATCCGTATGTAAAAGCAGGGTTATTTAGCCAGATAAGCCTTGTGGCGTGGGATAAAAAAACGGATTGAAATTATTAAATCAAAATATTTTTTCAATCAAAACTGTGATTTAAAGGCGGAAAAACAATAGTACTAAAAATAAATTTCATCAAATCATTCTACCCGAAAAATTCAATTCTGGTTTTAGGATGGACTTAATAAATTAAGATTTTCTTACAGTAGAGCGGAAAATGAACTAGAATTAGGTTGCGAACATAATGAGATTGCCCGGATGGCAGCGAAAATCATCTTAAAAGCACTATCTCTACCAGGGTATTTTTTTTCCATCAAAATTGTAAAAGCTTCCAGTATTTGCGAAATCTGCCTCCAATATCACTTTATACAATCCAATAACGGCTGTCCTGGAATCGTGGGGAGCGTTTGGCCCCCCCCATGTCAGTTCTTGTCCACCCTGGTGACACGGCGAATGTAGCAATTTTCTTTGTTTGGAGCCATTCACCCAAGGTACGCACAACCATGTTCAGAGCGGCTTTGCTTGTTTTATAGGCATACCTACCTGCTTGCCAAGTATTCTCGAGACTTGCGATACCAGAGGATAGCATAATGACTTTGGCGTTATCACTTCGCTCTAACATTGGTGTTAAATGACCTGTAAATTTCGTTGGGGCGAATAAGTTTATTTTCATAGTTTCTGCCCACATTTCATAATCATAATTAGCAGGGTTTGGGTCCTCTCCCATACTTTCATATGCCGCAGAGCCATAATTTTCGAATTGTACGCCAGCGTTATTAATTAGCAAATCAATTGTGGTGTTTCTATTTTTATTGCAAAAATCATCAATGTCTTTTTGATTGCAAATATTCATTTTTAAAATGATTATTTGTGAATCAAACTCTGATTTAATTTGTTTTAATACAGATGCCTTTTCTGGCGTGCGGCAACATGCAATAACCTTCCATTTGTTCTCGGCATAAATTTTAGTAAATTCTAGCCCAAGACCACGATTCGCACCAGTTATCAATACGGTTGGCATTAATTTGTTCCCTCAAATAAATTAAAAACTATTGTTTTAAGTATCAGCATATTCTTTTTTTATAATATTAGGGTTGATCATACATGCATCTTCCCAGCTTATGATATTTA
This sequence comes from uncultured SAR116 cluster alpha proteobacterium, assembly GCA_902573725.1. Taxonomy (GTDB): domain Bacteria; phylum Pseudomonadota; class Alphaproteobacteria; order Puniceispirillales; family Puniceispirillaceae; genus UBA5951. The sequence goes on along the minus strand of CACGLE010000018.1, from coordinate 12,276 downwards.
AAGACTTTGCAAATTTTCCAACACCGTCAGTCTGTGCACAAAGCATCCCAAGTTCAATAATTTCTTCGTCTGTAAATGTCTTTTTTAAAGAGCTGTAAACGTCATCATTGTCAATTTCGGATACGCTAGTTTTAAATTTTTTGGCATAGGTAAGGGCTATTTTTTCTTTTTCTGAAAAAAGGTCTGAGGCTTCGAAATGCATTAAAGCTGCAACTTTTTCTTCAGTAACACCCTCTGCAGCACCCTTAGTAGACCTAACCGTAGAGCAATATCCACATTCATGATCAATCGAAATATAGATTCTACATAATTCCTTTAGGGCATGAGGAAGTACGCCCCCATAAAGCAAACTGTTCCAATATTTAACCCATTCGAGGCCAGCATCTTTATTTTTAACATAAATTCGCACACATCTTGGGTCGGGAGCCCCAGTTCCGTCAGCGCTTTCAATTAAAGCTCTGGCCTCATCCGAAATTGTTTTTTCATCTACGTAATCAATTCTTGGCATATTTACCCCTATTTTAATGGTTGTAGATATAAATAAAGTTCAATTTTAATGATATCATAAATTTGATCACAATTTACACGAATGTTATGAATTCACATTTTCCCAAGAAAACATAATTTTTGTTTGATTAAAATATTTTTTTCTTGAAAATATATTCAGTTAACGAAATTGTTTGGAGACTTTGAGATGGATTTAGGTCTAAAAAATAAAAATGCTGCTATAACTGGCGCTAGCCAAGGCATTGGAGAAGCTGTTGCTCATGCATTGGCTAATGAGGGTTCTAATGTAGCAATATGTGCAAGGAACAAAGAAAGACTCGATCAGACGGTCTCAGAACTAAAAGCTAAAGGAGTTAAAGCTGTAGGTGTTATTGCGGATTTATCCTCGGAGGAGGGCTGTCAGCTATTTATTGAAGAGGCTATAAAAGAGCTTGGAAGTTTGCAAATTTTAGTCAATAACGTTGGCGGTATGATACCAGGTACACTAGCAAATATGGGTGAAGATACGTGGGCTAGGGCAATAAACGTGAATCTTATGGCAGCAGTATATACAACAAAACATGCCGCTGAACATTTAAAAAACAATGATTGGGCAAGGATACTCAACGTAACAGGATTTTCTGGTACACAACTTTTGCCGGGGGCATTATCTACTACTATTCCAAATGCTGGCCTCATAGGTTTTAACAAATTAATGGCGAACGAATTAGGCTCCAGTAATATTACGGTGAATAATATTTGCCCTGGCATGATAAACACAGAATCTTGGGGGCCCAGAGGTGAGGCAATGGCTAAAGTCAGAAATACTACTTCAGAAGAATTACGCAAAGGGTTTGCTTCTCAGACAATGCTTGGAAGATGGGCAGAACCTAGTGAAGTTGGCGATTTAGCAGCTTTCATGGTGTCGGAGAGAAATTCATATATGACGGGAACAACTGTGGAAATCTGTGGTGGCATTACGAAATATATAAGTTAAGCTAAAATATTGATTTTAACAAAAACCGGAAGATAAAAAAATCTTGGTAACTACGGTTAAGCATGCTGATGTTTTTATACAAAATCTCATGCTGGGTGTTTTTGACAAATTAGTTGCTTATTTTCAGAAGATGTGAAGTTTAAATCCTCCTTTAATTGGATGTGATATTGGTGGTTATAGGGTTCAACTGGAAAATTTAATTTAGAAGCTTATGATTTACTCATTCAAGCAGAGACAGCATTCTCTTCCATTACAGGAACTGAATCAAAACCAGGCAGGGTAGGTGTTTCAGCATGGGACATTGCAACTGGGATGACTACATATCAGAGTATCTTGCAAGCGTTATATGCTCGGTTTAAAACAAATTAGGGACATCAAATTGAAGTCTCACTATATCGAATAGATAGGATGAATTACCTATTCATTCTCAGACAGATTTTATCACGGTCAGTTTAGGAGGAAAAGAATATAATCTTTTTTCACCTTGTGGTATTATCCAAGGGCAGAAATATCAATTGAGTGAAGTCTCAGAACTAGACCAGCATGAGGCCAAATTAAGAAGAGAATTCAATATTATAAAATCAGAGGGATATTAAAATGGACTTGGCTGAATTAAAAAAACAGCTTTTTGTGGAAGCTAGGACTCACCGTAGTTTTTCTAGCAAAGGTGTTGATGACACAATATTACATGAAATTTACGAACTTGCAAAATTTGGGCCTACTGCAAATAATTATTGTCCGATGCGCCTTACTTTTGTTAAATCTCAAAAAGCCAAGGAAAAATTAATTGAAACAGCGAGTGAGGGTAATCGGCCTAAAATTGCCTCTGCGCCTGTAACTATAATTATAGCTTATGATGTTGATTACTATAAGCACATTTCTTTATTAAAACCGCACGCAGATGTATCTAAAATAGCGGCACAGCCAGAATTAGAACGCGATAAATTTGCCAGAGAGTTATCATGGTTGCAGGCTGGTTATATTTTAATTGCAGCCCGTTTACTTGGGTTAGATTGTGGACCTATGAACGGTTTTAATAAAAATCTTGCGGATGAGGCATTCTATTCGGGTACTAGCTGGAGGTCTAATATGCTTATTAATCTTGGTTATGGGGATTATGAGGAAATGCGTCCGAGAGCACCTCGAATAGACTTCGAAAATGCATGTCAAATATTATAATGTTTTCAAGCGCTGGCGTGTTTCACAAAAAAATCAAAATTTTAAAATGTTTTAAAAGACCTTTTTAAGGAAAAGATAATATGGAATTAAGTGATGAGATCATAATCCCTGGAAATCGTAGAGAGGTATTTGCAAAACTAATAGACCCAACGATTTTAAAATTATGCATACCTGGATGTGAAGAATTAACAATGACAGAAGAGAATAAGTATAGTGCCAAAGTTCTTCTGAAGATTGGTCCAATTAAGGCAAAATTTAGCGGTTCTGTTGAACTGGATACGGCAAATGCGCCAGCTAGATTGACTCTTAATGGTGCCGGTGAAGGTGGTGTAGCTGGTTTCGCAAAAGGGGGCGCAGAAGTTGAATTGCTTGATAATGGTGAGAAAACGACTCTAAAATATCTAGCTAAGGCAGAAACTGGAGGTAAGATAGCTCAGCTTGGAAGTAGACTTATTACAAGCACAGCTCGTAAATTGGCTAAAGCTTTTTTTCAGTCGTTTGAGGAAATTATGAATGAGAATAATTAAGGCTAGAAGTAAAATCATCAAATAAACTATCCGTTAAGACTAGTTAAAAGCTTGAAACCCGGTCTGTGCCCTTCCTAAGATAAGTGTATGAATGTCTGATGTGCCCTCATAAGTATTGACCGTCTCAAGATTTGCAAGATGTCGCATTACTTGATAATCCTGATGAATACCATTAGCACCATGCATATCACGAGATGCGCGGGCAATTGTCAGCGCTTTTTCACAATTATTTCGTTTTAATAAAGATATCATTTCAGGCGTTGCATTTTGACTATCCATTAATTGACCTAGCCTAAAGCATGCTTGAAGCCCTAGGGTTATTTCTATTTGCATATCGACAAGTTTTTTCTGATAAAGTTGAGTTGCTGCAAGTGGGCGTGAAAACTGATGCCTTTGCATTCCATATTCATAACTTCTGAACCAGCAATCTTCCGCTGCTCCCATAACCCCCCAGCATATTCCGTATCGCGCTAGGTTTAAGCATGAAAAAGGACCTTTAAGGCCAACTACGTTAGGTAAGATTGAAGTTTTCTTTACATCAACATTACTTAGATAAATGGACCCAGTATCAACTGACTGCATGGACAATTTCCCATTAATTTTGTTTGTTTGGAGTCCTTTTGTCCCACGCTCGATTATGAATCCTCGAATTTTGCCATTATCCTCCTCTGATTTGGCCCAGATAATAAATATATCAGCAATCGACGCGTTAGATATCCAAGTTTTAGAGCCGTTTATACGGTATCCATCAGCTGTTTTAATAGCTGTAGTCCTCATTCCAGCAGGGTCGGAACCTGCCTCAGGTTCTGTCAAACCAAAACAACCAATTAGCTCGCCTGACCCTAATTTTTTAAGATAGGTTTGTTTCTGCAAGTTTGAACCAAATTTGAAGATTGGATACATTACCAAGGAGGATTGAACTGAAAGAATTGATCTAAATCCAGAATCAATTCGCTCAATCTCTCGGGCAATTAGCCCGTATGACGTGTGGGAAGCGTTAGATCCTCCAAATTCATGTGGCAAGGTCACACCGAACAATCCAGCCTGTCCAATTAGTTGATATCCTTTCCTACCAATTCCACCACTATTCAGGGCAGCTTGAAGTCGTGAAGATAGTTCTTTTAATGCAAACTGAGCTGCAGATTGTTGAACTAATTTTTCTTCTTCATTTAGCTGTGCGGATAATAAGAAAGGGTCCTTCCAATTAAAGTTATTCATAAATTTAGATCTTTCGAAATGGTACAAAAATAAAATGCTTAGTTGTTATTTAAATAGATAAGTTATTTCTACTATAAAAACAATTATGGTATCTTTTTAAACTATATAGGTGAGTAGAGGAGGGTAAGTATGCGGATTATATTGTTCTTAGCTATCTTAATGTTGTCAAATAATTCTCATGCTCACGAGATATCAACATGCATGTGTGATGAGGCGTGTTACACAGACGAAGTATCGAATCTTGCATGCACTTCGAAATCAGCCTCCTTTACTTCTCATGGGCTACCCGATGAGACCCATAGTAAGATGGAAGGAATTATTGCTACAAATCAGCAATTTCCTCTAGTGCATCAATATGAATATAAAATCACAAGAACGCCAAAAAAAGCAAATCAGCCTACATTAACAGATACTGGTGCAATAGGTGTTGCTGTGAATGGGGTGCCAATTTTTGACCCTTTTACACAAGGGCCAGTAAATCCTAAAACAGGCAAAAGACCAAATACACTTTATCAGGGAGAACTAGACAATTGCGGAGGTCATGCTGGAAGAGGAGATGATTATCATTATCACATTTCTCCTATATGTCTAATTGAAGAGTTAGGTGAAATATATATAGAGAAGATGAAACGCCCCATTGGGTATGCTATGGATGGATATCCAATTCATGCGCTGGGCTGGTTTGATAAAGCAAATGATGTTGAAGATGAGTTAGACGATTGTCGAGGCATGATGGATGAAAATGGTAATTATTTTTATAATGTTAAGAATGAAGAAAGCTGGGAAGTAGCCAATTGTCTTACAGGTGAACCACAAAAATTTTCAAAGGATAAATGGATACACAGGCAAGACAAATTTGGAAATAAATATGTAGGAATACCATTAAAATTCACAGTCCAAGAATATTCACAAACTGACCACGAACTTGATATATGCTATGTAATGACAGGCATTCTAGAAAAAGAGCAAATATTGTTAACGGATGGTACAACTAAACAGTTAAAAAATGAGACTGGTTCAATATTCTATTGTAATTCTCATTGTTATGGCATTTTTTTTGAAGTGCAAAAAGATCCATCTATACGGGGACGCGCAGTATTATATGACCAAATCTTAGATGGTTGTCCTGTCACATTCGAAAATTCAAATCCTTTTGACATCCCTGCCTATAAAGGACCAAAGAGGCGAGTAAGCAAGAAAAATTAATTGTGATTTTATAGATATAATATAAGAAATCATTCAAATAATTACTCGAATTCCTCATGGTGGAAGCCAATTATCTAATTTGCGACCTTTTATCAAAAATATAGTCGGAAGTTAGATGCTTTAAGCATTTTTGCTAGATTAAATCTGTCAAATGTTAAAGTGTGAAATAAATTTTTTGATAGTAGATTAGTGAGGTTTTATGATTACGATTTCTCCATCAGCTCGTACCCTTCGCTCCCCATTTTATCAATCAACTGTTGAAGATGGTGTTGTCTCCTTTACTCTTTACAATTCAATGTTTTTGCCAACTGGGTTTGGAGATCCTGAGGCAGAATACTGGCGTCTGAAAAATGGAGTTTCTATCTGGGACGTAGCTGTACAGCGACAAGTCCAATTGAAGGGCAGAAATGCTGAGAAACTAGCGCAAATATTGTGTCCTCGTGATATCTCGAAAATGCAAATAGGGCAAGGAAAATATATCCCATTATGTAATCATTCAGGTATTCTCATCAATGACCCCGTTTTATTGAAAATAGATGAAGATTGCTTTTGGTTTTCTATCGCAGATAGTGATGTATGGTCATGGGCGCGCGCTATTAATAATGAACGCCAACTTGATGTTGAAATTAGTGAGCCAGACGCAGCCCCTTTAGCTATTCAAGGACCAAAGGCAGAGGATTTAGTCGCGGAAATATGTGGTAGTTGGGTAAGAGACCTTAAATATTTTTGGTTTAAACCTTTTAAAATTGATGGAATCCCTGTTCTCGTGGCCCGTTCAGGGTACTCTAAACAGGGTGGTTTTGAATTTTATTTGCTTAATAAAAATCTAGGAAAAAAATTATATAATCGTATAAAGGAGGTTGGCCAAAAATATGATATTGGTCCAGGCTGTCCTAATTTGAGTGAGAGAGTTGAGAGCGGGCTTTTATCATTTGGCGGAGATACAGATCATTCAACGAATCCATTCGAAGTCAGATTAGGTGATTTTGTGGACCTACATCTTGACGGGGATATAGTAGGGTTACCTGCTCTAAAGAAAATTTATGAGCAAGGACCGAAAAGACACCAATTAGGAGCGATATTCAAAAATAAGGATGTCAGCAATTCGCCTATATTTGAATGGATGGCAATATATCATCAGGGAGAGCTGGTCGGAAGTCTGACTAATCGCACATGGTCTTTTCAATTAGAAAAAACTATTGGTTTTGCTCTAGTGTCTAAAAAGGTGCATGTGGGAGAGTCAGTCTTAATTGAGACTGAACAGGGTATGAAAGAAGCAGAATTAGTAGACTTACCCTTTGTGTGAGTTTTTTTATAGTTAAAGTTAACCAACTCAATTTTGGAAAATCAGATGAATTATGGGTTTATAGGAATAGGAAATCTAGGAAGTAAATTAGCTATAAATCTAATCAATACCGGATTCTCATTAACAGTATATGATAAGAATTCGTCACTTCTCCTCATCAAATTTCTTATGAGGTTGAAGAAATTACCCTACCTCAATTGACCTAGAGAGCTAGTTGGAAAGAGATTTCAACCATTAGCAAAGAGGATATTCTAAGATTTTCAGAATTCGCGAAAAAATATAATGTAGGTATGCTAGGTTTGCCAGTTAACGGTGATTTTAATCTTGTGGTAAGAGGAAAAAAGCCTGAGCAGGCGAAGCGCAATCGACTCAAGTAGTAAAATTACTTGAAGATGCAACAAATACAAATTTAAGGGCAGATGGATATCCACCAACGCTCAAGTAAATACCATAAAACTCCTCTATGAATATTAATGTTTCAAATAAAATTAATATTCATAAAATTGAAGCACCTAATAAAATAAGTGCACACATCATATTTGCGTATAACCATAATGTAGATTGTTTCATTTCAGACACACCATTTTCATAAGATAATTAAATATTCATCCAGAATAGAGGTCTAATTCAGTCAGAAATATGGTTTAACTAAGAACTATAATAGAAGAGGGTTTTCTAAAACTTATATTTGTTAATATTAAATAGATTATCTACGGTTGTGCCTTTGCGATAAATGAACCATTCTTATAGGATTCCTTCCCATATTTAAAGACATGATTATCACTAGTATAGGTCATTCCTCCGGCAGCTCGTAAAATAGCATCTCCGGCAGCCGTATCCCACTCCATTGTTGGTCCAAAGCGGGGATAAAAGTCTGCTTTTCCTGAGGCAACAAGACAGAATTTGAGAGACGAGCCTGCTCTAATAGTTTTTTTTACCCCATGTGCCGAAAGCCAATTATCTGTTTCGGTATCTCGATGGGAAGTACTAGCGACGGCAGTACAATTTCCTGTTTCTAATCTACGTGGTAGGAGCGGGTGAAAACTTTTATTAATAAATTCAAAAGCGCCTTCATTTCGTGCCCCAACAAATAATTGATTTAAAGCTGGAGCTAAAATAATACCCATTTCAGGATACCCATTTCTAACTAGTCCAATATTAACTGTAAAACTTCCGGAGCCATCTGCTTTTAAAAATTCTTTGGTTCCATCAAGAGGGTCAACTAAGAAAAAACTTTCTTGTGTTTTTAAAGCATGACTTTCTATATTTTCTTCAGAGATTATAGGAATATCATTTTTTAAGCGCTTTAAGGCCGACAACAAAATTCTCTCTGCTATTAAATCAGCTTTTGTAACAGGTGAGCCGTCTTGCTTGACCTTAAATTCACTAAATTCAGTCTGGTTACGATAAATTTCCATTATGGCTTCGCCAGCCAATTGGACATCTGGAATCAAGGATTTTGCAAGGTCTAAGTCTGAAACCATTGTTAATAATTACCATTGTTTTGCGGAATTGCTGCAGGTAATGTAAGCAACCAGCCGAATATACAAAGAATAGTAGCGCATGCAAGGCAGGCAAGTAATAAAAACAAAATCCATAGTTACGCATTTGAAATTGTTGATTGCTAAAATAAGATAAGAATGCAAAGACGAGTTAATGGCAAAAACAAACCCAAATATAAAAAGGCCAATTCTTCCTAATCTATTAATTACAACAAGAGCCATTTTTCACCTTAAGGAGTATTGAAAAGTTTTTTTACTTCTTGTGATATCTCAATCTTTTGTTCCTTGGCGTAAGCTTCATGATTTTTTTCAACATTTGGGAGGTCATATCGATAATTTACCATTATTCCAAATGACTCAGATAGGCCTTTGTTTGACAAATTTCCGGAAGGGTTGATCCGGTCTAAGAGAGCACCATTTCCTAGATGAAATCTAGCCACTGGGTCATTAGGCTGTTTATCTTTTCTGGTAGAATTAAGAAAGTATCTTCCTGCTGCTTCAATTAGTTTCTTTTCATTTTGCTCTGATGCCTCTGACCAGTCAATCAAGGCAAAATTTGAAAATGTATGTGGTTCTACTTTTTCTAGCCAGGTTGAAAAATATGGTAGAGGTGAGAGTGTAAGAAAGTTTTTCAAATTAGGGTATTCACTTTGTAATGCTTGCGCTACTTGTTTGATCAGAAAATTACCAAACGAAATTCCCGCAAGACCTTTCTGACAGTTTGAAATAGAATAAAAGATAGCACAAGACGCATCGGTAGGCTCTAGCATCATTCTATCTGCCTCTAAAACAGCATTTATTTGTCCAGGGATTTCACTAGTCAATGCAACCTCAACAAAAATAAGAGGTTCATCTTCCATTGAAGGATGAAAAAAAGCGAAACATCTTCGATCATCCGGCGCTAATCTAGAGCGCAAATCATCCCAGGAAGTGATCTCGTGTACCGCCTCATAGGCTATGATTTTTTCAAGAATATTTGCTGGTGTGCTCCAGTCAATTGGCCGTAACACCAGAAAGCTCGGGCTAAACCAGTTTCGTAAAAGTGCTTTGAAACTTACATCAAGTCGTGCAAGAGAAGAATCTGTGCGGATAATCGATAGCAAGTCAGCTCTCATTTTTACTAGACGGACTGTTCCATGCGCTGTTGCATTTAACCGCCGAACTAACTCAGTCCAACCAGGCTCCACCGCGTTTGTTATATTGGCGAAGTTCTCCTCATCAGGGGTTTTAGAGTAGTTTTCTAAAGCTGAACTAAGTATTGACAAATCAATATCAAGTTCAGAGGCAATTTTAAGAAAAAGCTCTTGTTTTTCAGCCAAATCCATCTCATCAAATAATCGTAGGAACTGATCTGCATAGGCGATCGATGATACCTCACCTACTGCTGTCATTACAGAGGTTATCATCTCTTTTGGATTATTACTTACCGAAACAGATGCCCTATTTGAAAGACCGAATCCCGCACGGGATTTGTTCATTATTGTTTCAATAAGTTCGTTAAAGAATTTCATTAGTTCCTCGTTTTTTGCAGGAAACCATCAAATTATGACAGTTTTATTCTTGTTTATCACTCTGGCCCGTTATAAGGGATACTTTGTCAGTTTTACTATTATTTTCCTTCAAAAATAGGAGTGCGTTTCTCCATAAATGCCGTTCTTCCTTCGATATAATCAGAGCTTTCAAAGCAAGTCATCACTTTCTCATTACATGCAAAAAGGTCTTTTTCAGATTCTTCTAAAACACATTGGTTCGTTATAAATTTTGTTGCTTCAATTGTTAACGGAGCGTTTGATGCTATCATATTTGCAACCTCAAGGCAGTAAGATGCAACATCTGTGTCATCAAGAATTTTATTTATAAAACCCATTGATATCATTTCCTCTGCAGAAAAGCGCCTAGCAGTGTAAAAAATTTCTTTCGTGAAAGCGGGACCAATGAGTTGAACAAGCCTATTAATTCCCTCATATTCATACCCAAGCCCTAACTTTGCAGCTGGAATGGCAAATTGAGATGAATTACCGCAAAATCGCATATCACAACTTGCTGCCAGTCCAACACCGCCTCCAATGCAAAAGCCATTTATTTGAGCTATTGTTGGTCTAGGAAAATTGGCTACGCCATCATAAACTTTTTTTGTCATATTATTATATTCTGTTACACCCTCTTTGCTTGCTCGTTCACTATCGAATTTAGATATATCAGCACCCGCAACAAAAGATTTGCCACCTGCTCCAGATAGGATTAGAGCTCTTATGCTATCATCTAATTTTAGTGTTTGTAGAGCCTTGTCTACAGTTTTCCACATTTCGAGAGAAACAGCATTTCTTTTTGCAGGTTGATTAAAAATGATGTGTGCAATAGGACCGTTGCGGTGCTGTAGAATTTTATCTTCCATTCTTTTACCTTATCTTCAATGATCAAATAAATTTATTGTCACGCAGAAGTTTAATATCTCTATCTTCGTAACCTAACTCAGCTAATATTTGATTGGTATGTTCTCCTATTTCAGGAGCTGCTCTACTAAGTTCACTATCTGTTCGCGAAAGCGATACAGGTTGCGTTAATACCCGTAATTTTTCTAAGTCTGTATTAATTACTGATTGGCTTACATTAAGGAAATTTACTTGTTCGTCAGAAAACATTTCGTCGATCGAATATATCGGACCACATGGAACACCGTGTTTATTTAATAGTGATATCCAGTCTGAAGTAGTTTTATGAATGGTGCATTCATTTATATTTTTCCCGAGTTTGTCTCTATTTTCAGATCTTGCCAGAGCAGTCGAAAAAAGCGGGTCGGAGATCCATTCTTCGTGGCCAAATGCCACAGCTAATTTTTTCCAAATTGTTTCACCAGACGCAGCAATATTTATAAAACCGTCTTTGGTTTTAAATACTCCTGTTGGGATAGATGTTGGATGATTATTTCCAGCCTGTCTTGGTATTTCTCCATTCATAACATATCTTGCCGCCTGAAAATCGAGCATAAAAATTTGCGATTGCAATAAAGATGTTTGAACCCACTGTCCTTTCCCAGAACTCATTCGTTCATATAAGGCTAGTAAAATGCCTTGGGCTGCAAATAATCCCGCAGATAAGTCTGCAAGTGGTATCCCAACACGCATTGGGCCACCTCCAGGCTCTCCTGTTATAGACATCAAACCAGACATCCCTTGTGCGACTTGATCAAACCCTGGTCTATTTTTATAGGGACCTTCCTGGCCAAATCCCGATATTGAAGCAAGAATGACCGCTGGGTTCACAGTAGAGAGTGTTTCATAATCTATGCCTAGTTTAAATTTTACATCAGGTCTAAAATTTTCTACGACGACATCAGCTTTATTCAGCAATTTTTTAAAAATATCATATCCTTCTTTTGATTTTAGATTTAGGGAAAGCCCTTCTTTTCCTCTATGAAGATTTTGAAAATCTGGTCCGTTTCTTGGTCCTCCCATTTCTGAGGTATCCTCTGGCGCTTCGATTTTTATGACCCTAGCACCCCAGTCGCTTAATTGTCGCACGCACGTTGGGCCTGAGCGCACGCGTGAGAGATCAAGAACGCATATATCACTTAAGACACCACTTTTTCTTCGGTTTTCTGAGTTGATCAACATTATTAGTTTTCCAATTTTCGTTTTCACATTAGCATTGTGATTATCAACTTTACTAGCAATTTTGTTTATAAGTTTTCAACATTCTAATTAGTATCGACGAAGTTATTTTGTCTCCATGCTTCATAAAGGCATATAGCCACCGAATTCGAAAGGTTTAACGAACGACTTTCATTCTGCATGGGCAAATACAATTGATGGGATCGAGCAAATTCATCTTTGATATTTTTTGGAAGACCACTAA
>CACGLE010000017.1 GCA_902573725.1 uncultured SAR116 cluster alpha proteobacterium | reverse complement strand
GACAAAATGCTACCAGCAGGGCAATAACAAAAGATGATTTAATTGTTATGGAAATTAGTGGTGCTTTTAGAGGCTATGCAGGACAAGTTCTCAGGTCGATGTCAATGCGCGCTAAACCAGCTAATTGGGTAACCGAATTTCATGAGGTTGCAAATAGTGCCCTAAATTCAATAGCTTCAGTTTTACGGAGTGGTTGCACAATGCAAGAGATACTAGATGCCGCCAGCATTATTGAGGAGAGTGGTCTTACTACATGTGATGACCTTATTCATGGATTTGGTGGTGGATATCTACCGCCAATATTGGGCTCAAAATCAAGACCTGCGGGTGATATTCCAGACATTAAACTGCAGGAGGGAATGGCTATTGTTGTACAGCCTAACATCACGGACTCAACTGGAATGAGAGGTGTGCAAACCGGAGCTTTATTTGTAATATCAAAAGAAGGGCCTCTATGTCTCCAAAAAACACCTGTTGGATTACTAACAGCTAAATCAGGTTTCATCTGATTAGAAAAAAGTAGGGATAATTATCCCCATTTTTTCTAAAAAACTTATGAAATATTAAACTTCAAGCCCAGTTTTTACATCTTTATTCTCAGAAACCAGCTTAATTCCTGCCTGGAGAGCAACCGTCTCGATTAGAGCGCTAAAATCTGCTGCTAGATATCCTTCTGGATCATCTTTAAGACTTGCTGAGCCAAAATGTGATTGAAGTGCCTCTCTAGTCGCTGCGGTAACAGGCATACTCACCCCCAATTCGCGAGCTGCTTGCAATCCTAAATCTAGATCCTTACGCAGGAGGGGCGGAGTAAATGTTGTTGTCCAATCTAAATTGACCAATGCTGGTGTTTTATACTGACTAAAAATAGACCCCATAACAGAATTATTTATAAATTCAAGAAACGCGTGTCTAGGAACACCAGCAGCCTGAGCCAGTATGGTAATTTCTGCAAGGTTTTGAATATATACCCCTAAAAGCACATTATGCGCTATTTTGCAAAAGCGAGATAACTCTCCCTCACCAACATAAGAAACCCCACGCATAGCATAACATTCTATAATTTCTCTAACTGTATCAAAGGTATTTTTATCACCTGAAGCTACAGCGGATAACTTGCCTGCCTTGACGCATTTTCCGTTCCCAGAAACTGGGCATGCAAGATACTCTGCCCCTCTATCTATGGCTGTTTGTCTAAATTCAGCTGACTCAGGTGCGCTAATAGAAGAACACTCAACTAGAATTTTTGGAGTGTCATCACCCGACATTACACCAACGTCACCAAAATATACTTGTCTCAAATCTTTTCCAGTTGAGACCATGGTGAAGAGTACATCTACATTTGCAAGGTCAGATGGTGCGTCGACTAATGAAGCGCCTGCGCTTACCAATGCGTCTGCCTTCGACTTAGTTCTATTCCAAATTTTGACTTGATAGCCTGCCTTAATTATCTTCTCAACCATTGGCGCACCCATACGGCCAAGCCCAATCCAACCAATCACCATATCTTTACTCATCGTATATTTCCTTTCAGTAATAATTTAAGCTTTATTAACGTAAAATAAAAAAATCCAAAAAGCTTTGTAATAGTTTATTTGCAGAAACCTATCCCTCTGGATTATCGACAACTGTGATTTACCTATACCCTGACCCACTGGCAAGATATATCAACTCCAGCATTTTTAATAAGGTTGTAGACAGGACATCTAAGTTCTGTTTCTGTCACTACTTCCTGCAATCGCTGTGCATTTTCATTTGTCTTAACATTGATTTCCAAACGAACAATTTTGAAATGTTGTGTTATTCCCCGCACACCTGACCTACCCCTTATATCAATTTTATATTCAGCGGAAAAAGATAGTTTCTCATACTCAAAATTCATTTCATCTGCAGTACGATTAAATGTAACAGATTCGCACGCACAAAGCGCAGATAAAACTCCCTGAAGAGGTGATGGCCCCTCTCCAGTTCCGCCATGTGGTATTGGTTCGTCAAAAGTAATGGTTCCAAACTCACCGCAATCTGCAATAGTTTTCTGCGTTGCAAAATTTTCAGCTGTGACCATTTTTGTTCTTATAATAGGCTCACTCATATTTTTTTCTAATACATTAGTTACCATTAATTTTCCCTTTAGATTGAATAAACATTTTCAAATTAAATATGACCAAAATTTTACATAATGTTGTAATTTTAAATTCCTTTAAAGACGTAAATTTTGTATGTAATAGGCAATAAAAAAAATTTTTGTTACAACTTTGAAAATAATAATATCTGGTTAACTCAGAGAGTTGCAATTTAATCACTCCCTTGTCAATTGCGTAACAAATGAGAAACTCTCTTTTTCAAATTTTTAATTTTTAAGAAACAAGGGTAGTATTAATAAAATTAAATCTTTTTAAAAAGGAAAAAGATAACTGTCTAAAAATGAGAAAATTTTTATTTATCAGTAATGCTCAAGTCAAAAACTCTTGCTTTTCTTTTAATTTACAAAATTTTGTTAGTTTATAGAAGCCCAACCCTTTTCTGCACTCCTTTCTGCAGAATAAGAAAAAAAATTGGGTTACTGAAGTCTTTTGCTAAATAGATTTAATTTTTCAATAACGAACGGGAGTTTATGTGCCGAGGACGTTAGACACTTCAACTTAGAGTACTGATGAAGTTGTAACCCAAAACTGATTTTGTAACATACTATATTCTATAGGCTTTTCAATACCAGATTTTGGCTGAATCAAAATTGCTGTTTTTTAATAATAGCCTTTAGAGCGCATCAAACTATCTGCTCTATTCTGGGCATTCATAAGGGCTATTCTTTTGCTGACCTTGCCAGAGAGAAAATCATGAATCTCTGTACCAGCTATTGAAATTAGGTTTGATATCTCCGGTATTGGAGGACGAGGCCACATTTTTAGGGTGCCAGTGGTTGCCAAATCATCAATTATACCAATTACATGGGATATTTTTTGTACCTCTTTATCTTTTGACACACTATTTCGAGGACTGACTAAACTTCCATTTTCAATAAATATCTTGGTTGCCCATGCTGACGATAATTCCTCAATAGCACTCCATATGTGAGGGACACGCTGAGATAGCACATTTCTGGGTATTGCTAGAGCATATCCGCCAACTGGCGCAATCTGCCGTCCAGCTTTTCCCGCAGGAAGAGGCAAATAAGTTGATTTTCCAAACGCCGGTGACATACTGTCGAACTCAAACATTGGAGACAATAGGGATGCGTTAAAAACCATGCCAACCTCACCATTTGTATAAGCACGAGCGCGCTCAAACCAGGACATATTCAGAATATTTTTTGGAGATAAGTTAATCAACTCTAAAAAAAATTCACAGACATCTCTTGCTGCGTCTGTTCCAAACATTGGTCTAAACTCTTCTCCCTTCGGCCACTCTGCATCAAACCCGGAGTCTAACTGGCGAAGATTAATAATAGGCTGACCAAATGAGCCCATTGAGAATAAAAAACTATGCCCAAGGGGCGTGCCTCTTGCTGCATTCCAAGCGATAGCCTTCATTTCAATTGAAGCACGCTGAATAGCATAAGCGGCATCAAGCATTTCTTGGATTGTTTCTGGAAATTTCAGTTCCAAGCTTGAAAAAACATCGGTTCTGCAAATGAGCAGTTCAGGAGTTGTATGGATTGGAATTCCAAATTGCTGGCCTTTGAATCTTGAACTTGCCAACGCCTCTTGATAGAAGTCAGTAGTATCAAACCCTGTCTCATTAATATATTTATCTAAAGGCAAGAAATGCCCTGCATCTGCCATCTCTCCAAACCACGGCAAATCACATGCAATTATGTCATATTTGGATTGCTCTCTCGTGGCATTAATCAGAATTTCTTCTCTTAAACGGTCAATAGATAATGCCCTATTTTGGATATTCACACCAAACATAATCTCAAAATGCTTTTTAAGTTTAGCTATTGCCATAGAGGTCGGGTCTGCATGTAGTAGAAGGCTGAGACCTTTTTTTAGAGGTAGCTTCTTCATCATAATACTAGGTGGCGGCAAAATATTTCCATCCTGATATGAACTACCAAAAAAGTAATTAATACGATTAGTTGTTTCCTCAGATAACGCAGAATTTACCTTAAAGATATGTTCCATCCGCCTAGATAATTCATGCCATTGAGCAATAAGTTTTTCTGAAGGATGCAATGAAAAGCTTTTTCCAGTTTCTGTTTTTGGTCTTCTGACTATTAGTTCTAGCTCTTCTATGCGCTCAATAGTTCTCATAGCTGTTCCAAAAGCCATTCCAGAATAACCTACAAGGGACGTTTTGGTAGATATTTTACCTTCGAGATGATTTTTCATCAGCGCAGTTAAAATTCGAAGCTCGCTGAAACCTGTGCGCAAATTGAAGCATGTCTCAATTTCGTTTTGGAGTTCCTCTAGAAATTCAAGTCTATTAATAAGTGTCTGATTTGCAGCACCGATTGGTAGCACATCAACCTCTTCATAGGGCTCTTTTTTATCTGAAATACCCACTATTTTCATATTTAATTGGTTTTGGTCTATTCCACGCACTGCAATTCCGTTACCATTATGGGCCAACTGATAAAAATGATTTTTTAGTTAGATACCTCAATCCTAAAATTTTTTATGGCTGAGCACCACCCTTCATTTCTTTTTTCAGGCGTTCTCTTCTATTATCTATATCTTTTAATATCTGATATCGCCTCTGTCGTTTCTCAAATATCACCGACCCTGTCTGAAACATAATGACGACTAACAATAAAATACCAAGATATAATTGAACCATAAATGCCGGAGTTACATTGAAAACAAGGCCAGTATTAAGAAAATTCACAGTTAAAGCACCAATAACAGCACCAACCACTCCGCCTCTTCCACCTAAGATACTTACGCCACCAATGAATGCAGCAACGGTCCCTGCTAACAAAAGGTACTGGAGACCTAATGCCTGAGCGGTACCTGACCTTAACCCTATAATTACACCACCAAGACCAGCACAGAATCCTGAAATAGCAAATACAATAATCATTGGGCGTTTGAGACTTATTCCAGCGGCGAGTGCCTCTTTTCTGGCACCACCAATTGCATAAATTTCTCGGCCATATTTAGTAAAGTTCATGAATAAGCCAACAAGCACAAACATTGCAATCACAGTCAAGCTAGCTGGAGAAAAATACCACAGAACTTTTGTTGTTATAAAATCTGGTATACGAAAATCGGTGAGCATAACCGTTTTTTCTTCAGCAACAAAAAGAGAGATCCCGCGCAGCAACATTAAGGTACCAACAGTCAAAACTATTGCTCTAATTCTTAAATATGCGATAAAATATCCTTGTATGAGACCAATAATTGTTGAGACTGCAACCGCAATGAGAAGCGCTGTTGGCGCACCTAGTGAGTCGGTAAATCGTACTACAATGACGGCTGCAAGCGCTGCATTTGAGCCAATAGATAGGTCAATTTCTCCGGCGATAATACATAGAGTTAATGCAAGTCCAACCAAACCAAGAACAGCGAACCTTTCCATAATTGCAAAGGTTGTTCTATGTGTCATAAAATAATCGTTCGTGAATGCAAATACACAATAAACAAAAAAAGCGAGAATAATCGCGAACATTAAGTCTGGTTTCTGTTTGATAAATGATAATATTTTCTCAACTGCCATCTTTAATCTTCCTCATGTACTACTTATAATTATTTATTCTTACCTATAAGTACATTATTACAAAAAAACTATTCTTCACTTCGGCTACCGCGACGTAATATAGCGAACACAATAATACTAAAAACAATCATTAATCCGACAGCGAATACCCTTGGGCCACTATTAAACCCATGCAAAACCATCATATTATCAACGGTAGATATAAAAACGGCACCAAGGCTTGAGCGAAGTGTGGAACCAAAGCCACCCATAATTGAGTTTCCGCCAACCATAACAGTTGCGATAACCATTATCGTCATGTCACCCGAAGAACCAAACTCAGAAGAAAAGTAGTTGACTTGAGCAGACGAAACCTGCGCAGAAAACGCAATCGCAACAAAAGCAGAGCAGACCGAGGCAATAGTACACACTTTTATTGCCATCCAGAAATTCTCATGCCCGGTCGCTCTTCCTGCCGCCCTATTAGCCCCAATTAGATAGACCTGTCTTCCAAAACTTGTTTTTCGCAATAATAACTCCGCACTTATAGCAATCAGGATGAAGGCGACTGTAATATTAGGAAGTCCGAGGAAAGAGCCCGTTCCAAGCCATTCTGCTCCATGCGGGCGTCGGTAGGAAACTACTAAATTATCACTCCAATAAGCACCTAGACCATACAAAACACCAGCAGCACCCAAAGTTACAACAATAGGATTTCCCCCTATCCCAATTAGTGCTCCTTGAGATATGCCAGCAATAAGTGCAAATACCATTGTGAATAAAAATGATAACTCAAACCCCCACCCGCTAGCCATTCCAGTAGCAAAGGCGATAATGCATAAAGCCGCTGTTTCCTTCATTGATAAGAGAAAGAAATTCCCAGATAAAGTAACGAACGTAAGACCAATTGCCATGATGCCAACCAGGGCCGCATCACGGATAATAGTCTTAAAGTTAAATAAGGTAAGAAAATTTGGAGCGGTTACCATTCCATAAACGAACACAACTATAAAAATAGCAAGAAGCGCAATTGCCAACTTAGAATGCCTCTGAATTAGTTTTTCTAAAATACTAGGTTTTGGCAACTGGTTAATTGGCTCGCTTATTGGGGACATGCTAAATTTCTCCTACCTTTCTAACTTGGCAGCGCCAAATGGGTCTGTTATCTGAGTAAGAATATTTTCCGCCGATACCTCTCTATATCCAAGTTCAGACACTTTAAGACCTCGATAAAACGCAATGATTCTTGTTGGCAGATTTGCTATTTCTTGTAAGTCTGTTGAGGCAATTACAATAGCGGTTCCTTTTTTTGCTAGTTTATGAAGTGTCTGATAGATTTCAGCTCTCGCACCAACATCAACTCCCCTTGTGGGCTCGTTCACTAAAATCACTTTAGGACTTATTGCCAACCATTTTCCAAGTGCAACTTTTTGCTGATTTCCGCCAGACAGTACCCCAGCTTCAGATGGCAGTCTGCTGTTATCAATAGTAAATCCTTTGGCTATATCATTTGCAAGGCCATTCTCAGCAGATGGCTGTAAAATACCAAAATTCCCAATTCTTTTTAGCGCAGTAGAGGTAAGATTTTCAATTATTGGTCTTCCCAAAAATAAACCGTCATGTTTTCTATCTTCGGAGCAATAGGCGATCTTTGCTTTGATTGCTTCATTTGGGGTTTTTGGCATAAAGACGTTCCCATCCATTTCAAGACTTCCACCCCTAATTGGATGTGCGCCAGCGATCGCAGATAAAATCTCCCCCGTACCTGACCCAAGTTGGCCTGCCAATCCTAAAATTTCACCAGGGAAAATATCTAAATCAACTGGATCCAGCAAACCGTCCGGCCATAAATCACGAACTTTTAACAAAGGTGTTTTAGAACTAGTTGAAATCCTTTTGGGGAACATATTCTCTAATTCTCTGCCAAGCATTGAGTTAACAAGTTCAGAAACAGACAATCCTTTTGTATTTTTTACTGCTACACTTCTACCATCCCTTAAAATTGTAATACGATCGCAAATTTTAAAAATTTCATCTAATCGGTGGCTAACATAAATTACGGACTTGCCACGTTTAACCAGCCTTTCGACCATTTCTAGAATTCGAATTGAGTCCGTCTCTCCCAAAGCAGCAGTAGGCTCATCTAATATCAAAAGCTGTGGGTCATGCGCAATCAACCTTGCAACCTCAAC
Source organism: uncultured SAR116 cluster alpha proteobacterium (assembly GCA_902573725.1). Lineage (GTDB taxonomy): Bacteria > Pseudomonadota > Alphaproteobacteria > Puniceispirillales > Puniceispirillaceae > UBA5951. Next base: position 20,954 of record CACGLE010000017.1, on the reverse strand, counting down.
AAGATGCCTTTCACCAACAGATAACCTTTCAACAGAAGTTGCTGGGTCAATATAATCCAATCCTACCTCTGAGAGGAAAGGCTCAACCAATTTTATAAGCTGTCTTTTTGTTGCTATCTTAGGGACATTATCGCCAACTAATAATACGTTTTCCGCCACTGACATTGTTGGGATAAGCGACAATTCTTGCTGAGCAATTGCAATTCCTGCTCTCTCTGCCATGACTGGTCCGGAAAAACGTACCTGTTTATTAGCGAAGGTCAACTGACCAGTATACCCAGAGTCAAATCCTCCAATTATTTTAACAAGACTAGATTTGCCAGCACCATTTTCTCCAACCAAACCCATAACTTCACCGGGCATGACATCAAAAGATACTTCTTTCAAGGCATGAATAGCACCAAATGACCTAGTTATTTTAGAAAGTGATAAAAGTTGTTCTTCCATCAATTATGTCCAATAAATTCATCCGTATAAAATGAATAAATAAGAGAAAGAGGGCTAGCATACCCTCTTCCCCAATGCTCATGCAAGTTTAGTCTGCCCATGCACCTGAACATAATTCTTCTACTGTGTATAACTTACCATCAAAACCACGAAGTGCTGTTGTTTCGATTGTATCTTTTGTAACTGAAGGGTTAGGCGTGAAGTTAATGTAGTTTTCAAGCTTTCCTGTATTTAGATACTCCTCAACCATCTTGATAGCCAGCTGTCCCTCATGCAATGGAGACTGCAATGTGGTACCGAACTGTTTTCCTTCTTCGATAAGTTGCTTATCTCCGTTACAAACAGTACCCACAGCAATCACATCTTCACCCATTTTATAGCCAGCTTCTTCAAGGGCTTTGATACCACCAGTGAGAATGGCATCATCCATACCATACACAAAATGGATGCCTTGGTCTTTTAGCTTTGCAATCATTTTGGCAGCGCCTTTATACCCATTAGCTTGGCCAAAACCCTCATCAACATCACCAATAATTTTTAAATCAGAACCAGCAATTGCTTCTTTGAAAGCGTTTATTGACAAATCATAACCACCATATGAATGCGGATATGAGAGTGCCAAAACATTAAACCCCTCCCCGCCGGCCGCCTTTTTTGCCGCCGCTGCTTCGCGCATCATATAGCCTGCATTTCGTGCTCTTAATCTATCGTCAGGACCGGCATAACCAAAGATGTACTGCTTATCTTGCTCATTTGGTAATTGATTAATTTTTAAAACAGGCACTCCTGTTTTAGCAAGCGCTCGAAGAGAGCCTAAACCGGCGACCGCATCTGATGGCCACCAAATAAATACATCTGGCAATTGACCAGCGGCTAAAACCTGCTGTACCTGTTGATCCTGTTCTGCCTGATTAAACTGGTTTTCATATACCTTTATATCAAATCCTTTTAATTCTGCTGTTGCTTTTATGCCTTTAATAAAGCGACCAATATATGCTTCTCCTGCAGGACCATTAAATGAAACTATTGATCCCTTACTGTGAGAAGCTGAGTGCGCTGGCGAAAACGAAAATAAAGCGACCCCAGCGATAGCCACAAATTTTATAAATAATTTACCAATTGACATATGATACCTCCCGTATTTTGTCATCAAATCCTCATCAAAAAAAGATAGGGCGATTATTCAAAATTGTGTTGTAAAGAAGTTTAACAAAGAATAGATAATATATCCATTTTGGATATATTATTATCATTATGGATATATTTTCAATTTAATCGATCAATCGCTTGCGTTTGAGTTAATAGAGAATTCTTAGATGGAGCATATTATGAATAGATCACGTTTAGCTGGAAAAAATATTTTAATCACGGGAGGCGCTCAGGGGATGGGCGCTGCGATTGGAGAGAATTATGCAGCCCAAGGAGCAAATGTTTGCTTAGGTGACGTGAATGAATCCGGTGCGCAAGAAGTTGCGAACAGGATTAATTCAGCGGGAAATGGCAAAGCAGTTGCCATAAAAATGGATGTCACCTCACGAGAAGACAACGCAGCTGCAGTGGCTTGCACGGTTAATGCCTTTGGCTCTATAAACGTCTCTGTATTAAATGCTGGCATAAACAAGCCCCTAATGTTTTTGGACATAACAGAAGAAAACTGGGATATGATTATGAAAGTTAATGGCCTTGGCGTTCTTCTTGGCATGCAGGAAACTGCAAAACAAATGATAGCTCAAGGCAAAGAAAACGGACCCTACAAAATCATAAATGTGGGTTCCATTGCCTCGCACTTATCTTTTGACGATATCGTACCATACGCATCTTCAAAACATGCTGTTCTCGCAATGATAAGAGGAGGTTCGAAAGCTTTAGTAGAACATAACATCACAGTCAATGGATATGGTCCTGGCGTTGTAGCAACTGAATTATGGCATCAGCTAGATAAAGATCTGGTTGCAATTGGCAAGTTTGATGAGGAAGGTAAATCGATGGATGAGGTCACAAGGAAAATGATTCTAATGGGGCGTTATTCATACCCAGAAGATATTGTTGGAACAGCATCTTTCCTTGCAAGCGCTGACTCCGATTATATGAACGGGCAACTTATAATGATAGATGGTGGTATGTGTATAGATGGCGGTGGATGCATGCGTTAATGCACATCTTGTAGTTGCAATATAAGATAACCCCAAAAATGAAAGCAATATTATTTGCAGGAGGATGGGAAGGTCATTCACCAATAGCATTTAGCACTTGGTGTAAAGAGCTTCTCGAAAAAAACGAGTTTGAGGTCGAAGTATATGAGACGTTGGCACCTCTTGAAAACCCAGAAAAATTGGAAGATGTTGAGTTAATTGTACCGATTTGGTCAAGTGCTCGTTCTTCTCATCAAGCTGAATTTGGTAATATGACTAAATTGCAAGAGGATGGCCTTGTTAAGCTTATTGCTAATGGCTGTGGTCTGGCAGGGTGGCATGGACATATGGGTGACGCATTTAGGGATAGACCCACCTATCACTTTCTAATCGGCGGTCAATTTGTTGCCCACCCTCCAGGTTGGCCTGATAATCAAGATCCAACAGCTGATTTTGTGCATTATGATGTTACTATTTGCAAGCCAGATGATCCTATCACATACGGTATTAGAAGTTTTAAACTGCATAGTGAGCAATATTATATGCTAGTAGACCCATCAAACGAAGTACTAGCAACCACCACCTTCTCAGGAGAGCACCACTGGTGGATTGAAGGGACAGTAATGCCTATCGCTTGGAAACGCCGCTGGGATAAGGGACGCATTTTTTATTGCTCAATCGGACATTTATTAGACGATCTCAAACATCCTAGTGTTACTGAAATAATGAGGCGCGGTATGTTGTGGGCAGCAGGAGCAAATATCAATTATAAATGAGAGTTAAATCAGCCTTAGAACATGAAATCATCCAAATTTATATCGCAATTTTAGCTACTTACATTAAATGTTATTGACATTTTAGCTATTTAAAAATTCATTGGTGTTCATCTAACATGATCAATTTTTTATTGCTTAAGCTAAAAATTTAGATAAGATTTTATATACATAATTCAATCATCTAATTTAAATTTGGTATTATTTAGAACGGAATAGTAAAATGACAAATGCTTTAAGCCCACGCATTCTTCAGCCAAGCGACTCTAATCAAAATTGGAGTTGGGATAGACCAATACCTGCCCTTGGTCACACCGCTGTCGATTTTGAAAGACGTGTTGATCACGACCGTTTAAGAAGATACAGGCTGAGTAGAGCAAAAAATGCGCTTAAAAACTCTAATTGTGGTTCTATCCTTACGTTCGATGTTAATAATATACGTTATATTACTGGAACAAAAATTGGTGAATGGGAGCGAGACAAAATGTGTCGCTTTGCACTCCTAGCCGGGGATGATGAACCTTATGTTTGGGATTTTGGTTCCGCTGCTGTTCATCATAAACTTAATTGTGATTGGCTTGACCCTGAACATTGCCTTCCTGGAGTGGTTGGCATGAGAGGAACAATACCTCCGTCTTTTGGGTTGATGAAATATTATGCAGAAGAGATTGCCTCACTTATTAAGAAGGCAGGCGTTTCTGATATGCCAGTTGGAGTTGATTATGCTGAAACAGCGATGTTCTTTGCGCTTCAGGAAGCTGGCCTAAATGTCGTAGATGGCCAACAAATTATGCTGGAAGCAAGAGAAATAAAAAACGTGGATGAAATTCAATTATTAAACCAAGCAGCCAGTATGGTTGATGGGGTATACCATATGATATGGGAAGAATTAAAGCCAGGCGTCCGAGAAAATGATATCGTGGCTCTTGCAAATAAAATGCTCTATGAGATGGGTTCAGATGATGTTGAAGCAATTAATGCAATAGCTGGGGAAAGATGTAGTCCTCACCCTCACAATTTTACGGATAGATATTTCCGCCCTGGAGACCAGGCATTTTTTGACATTTTGCAGAGTTATCAGGGTTATCGTACTTGTTATTATCGAACATTTAATATTGGTCGTGCTACATCGGTGCAGAACGATGCTTACGTTAAAGCGCGTGACTGGCTAAATGCAGCGATTGCTGAAATTAAACCAGGTGTTGGAACGGACAAAGTGGCCAGTGTTTGGCCTAAAGCTGAGGAGTATGGCTTTCCAAGTGAGCTTGCGGCTTTTGGGCTACAGTTCGGCCATGGACTTGGACTCGCTCTTCATGAACGGCCTATAATATCGCGTGCAGTCAGTCTCGAAAATCCCATGGAAATAAAAACTGGGATGGTTTTTGCGCTGGAGACATATTGCCCAGCTACAGATGGAATATCTGCTGCACGAATTGAAGAAGAGGTAGTTGTTACAGATAAAGGATGTCAAGTGATAAGCCTCTTTCCAGCCGAAGAACTCCCAATCGCTAACAGGTATTAAGGTTAATTCTAAACTGAGATATGCATATATTTCTTGATTAATTGAATATACCAAAAAACGGTGAAATATGTCGAATAACAAAGATAATAAAAATAGCTATTTACAAATGTTTCGGCAAATGGTGCGAATTCGTGCTTTTGAAGAGCAGGCAAATCAGTTATATCTATCTGCAAAAATGCCGGGTCTCACACATATGTACGTAGGCCAAGAAGCTGTAGCAGTTGGAATTTGCGAAGCACTTACACCAAATGATAAAATAACATCAACGCACAGGGGCCATGGTCATTGTGTTGCCAAGGGAGCAGATTTTAAACAGATGTTTTGTGAACTTCTTGGCAAACAAGAAGGGTATTGCAGAGGTAAAGGTGGTTCCATGCATATTGCTGACCAAGCAAATGGCAACCTCGGTGCTAATGCAATCGTAGGTGGTTCAGCTGGTATTGCGACTGGGGCTGCATTAACTGCAAAAAGAATGGGGAAAAAAGAAGTATCTGTCTGTTTTTTTGGAGACGGCGCTCTTGGCCAAGGTCTTTTATATGAAACAATGAACATGGCTGCTTTGTGGAAACTTCCAGTAATATACGCATGCGAGAATAATCTTTACGGAGAATACACTAAGGTAGAGGAAATGGCCGCAGGCGACCTCATGGCTCGTGCAAAAGGATTTGGAATTCAGAGTTTTGAAGTAGACGGTCAAGATGTATTAGCAGTAAATAATTTAACACAAGAGCTTGTTGAGCGTGCTAGAAAAGGAGATGGACCTTTTTTTATCTTACTAAATACCTATCGTTATCATGGACATCATGTTGGAGATATTAATCGTGAGTACTATAGAAGCAAAGAAGAAGAGCAACTTTGGCGTGAGGAAAGAGATCCTATCACTAACTTTAGTCAGCTGTTAGTGGATAAGAAAATCTCAACTTCAGAAGAACTAAAATCGATTGAGCTGCAAATAGAAAAAGATGCGGAAGAAGCCGTCAATTATGCTCTTAATGCTGCTTGGCCAGATGCATCGGAGGTAAATATGCATGTTTTCGCCTCGAATTAAGGTAAAACAATTTTAATTTAGGATGTAGAAAATGAGAGAAATTACCTTTGGGGCAGCTGTAAACGAAGCTATGGCAGAAGAAATGCGGTTGGATGAGAGTATAATCATCCTTGGAGAAGATGTTGCAGAGGCTGGAACACCATTTAAGGTTTTGTCCGGCCTAGTTGAAGAATTTGGAACAGAAAGAGTAATAGACACACCGATATCGGAGCCAGGCTTTACAGGAATAGCTGTAGGTGCTGCTATGACAGGATTAAGACCAATTGTAGACCTTATGTTTGGTGATTTCTTGTTTCTTATAATGGATCAGCTTTGTAATCAGGCAGCAAAAACACATTATATGTCAGGAGGCAAGCTATCAGTACCAATGGTATTGCGGACAAATATGGGTGCTACACGACGTTCAGCTGCTCAGCATAGCCAATCTCTGCAAGCTCTTGTTGCTCATATACCCGGCTTAAAGGTAGCCATGCCATCTTCTGCTTATGAAGCAAAGGGGTTGATGAAAACTGCTATCAGAGATAATAACCCAGTTGTTATTTTTGAGGATAAATTGATGTATAACGATAAAGCTGAAGTACCAGAAGAAGAATATTTGATTAACTTTGGAGAAGCAAATATTCTTCGTTCTGGAACAGACATCACGCTAATTGCTACATCCTCCATGGTTCAGCAAGCAGAGATGGCTGCTAATACTCTGGCTGATCAGAATATTTCAGCAGAAGTTATTGATCCAAGAACTATATCTCCACTTGATGAAACAACATTGATCAATTCTGTGAAGAAGACTTCCCATGCAATTGTGATAGATGAAGGGCATCAGAATTATGGAATAACAGCGGAAATTGCTGCGAGAATCTCTGAAAAAGCTTTCTATTATTTAGATGCTCCTGTGCAGCGACTTGGCGCAATGGATGTTCCTGTCCCCTTCTCACCTGTACTAGAAGATTTAACGGTTCCTACAGCTCAGCAGATTCATGAGAGAGTTGTAATGGTTCTTGAAGGAAAAATTTAGAATGGCGCATGAAATCATCATGCCAGCCCTAGGGATGGCTCAGGAAACAGGAAGGTTGGTTGCTTGGCTTAAAAATGAGGGAGATGCTGTTAAAAAAGGTGACCCACTCATGGAAGTGGAAACAGATAAGTCTACGATGGAGGTTGAAGCACAACACGATGGTTTCTTGGCAAATGTTTCGGCATTTGAAAATACAGATGTTCCCGTAGGTGAAGTTGTTGCCCTTATTGTCGAAAACTTAGAGGCTGCGCCTCAAGACAAGAAAGGGGCTAGTGAAAAAAATAATAATGACAATGAACAAAACCTCCCTAATGAGACAAGCATTAAAAAGGAGACAAAACCAGCAGAAGATTTTCCTGCACCCTCAGCATCGAATGGCAGTTTAGATGAACAAAAGATAGAAGGACCATCATTTACGAAAGAGAAAATTCTTGCATCTCCAAAATTACGCTCTCTTGCGACAGCTGAAAATCTAAATTTGATTGAGCTCAAAAAAGCAGGTTTTACTGAACCTTTTAAAGCAGCTGACCTATCCTCACTTAGGCAATTATCCAGCCACCAAGGGAAAATGCCCCTTCGCAACAATGCTACAAGCTTGGTTAGTAAATCCTCATTTTTGATATTTATGTCTGAAATAAACTCTGCTTCCGAAAAAAATATTTCTTCAGAATTAATCTTTGCATCATTCATTTCTGCGAGCCTGAGAGTAATAATTAACTCTGAAATTATTGGAATTAAGTATAAATCAGGAGAGGAGCTAAATAGTGTCCTGTATCAAGACCCAGATAAGTTTCAGTTAGAAAACATCAGACCTTCCAACAATGATATAGCTATAACCGCAGAAGTTTGTGATTTAACAGCTACAGATTTTATTCAACTTTCTGGAGATATTAATTCAGATATAAATTTTACGATTTCAGATTTTTCAGAACAATATATGATTACATTGGATTGGCAACCCAATAAAATATCTCAGCAAAATGCACTCTCATTACTTCGCGACTTAAGTATGCGAATAAAATCACCTTTAAAACAATTACTTTAAGGCAAAATTTAATGGAATATACTGATCTATATATTAACGGCGTTTTTAAATCTGGGGCAGAAAATACTAGGTTTGATGTAATTAATCCAGCAGATGAAAGTGTGCTTGCTTCCGTCGCATCCGCCGAAATAGCAGATGCAGAAGAAGCCTTAGATGCAGCACAAGATGCTTTTGCAGATTGGGCATCTAGGACACCAAGAGCTAGGTCCGAAATATTGCGAAAAGCTTATGAACTTATGATTGAAAGGCAGGGAGAATTTGCTCGTTTAATAACTTTAGAAAACGGTAAAGCTGGCAACGACGCCCGAGGTGAAGCAGCATATGCTGCTGAATTCTTTCGCTGGTTTTCAGAAGAGGCAGTGCGTGTCGATGGTCTTATCACGCATGCGCCCGCAAGTGGAGCACGTATAGTTGTTCAGCATAAACCAGCAGGCATTGCAGTATTAGTTACACCTTGGAATTACCCAGCAGCGATGGGTACAAGAAAAATTGCTCCAGCATTGGCAGCAGGCTGTCCAGTAATTATAAAACCCGCATCTGAAACACCTTTGACAATGCTTGCTTTAATGCCGTTACTGGAGGAAGCTGGTGTTCCTAAAGGAGTTGTGAATGTTCTACCATCCAAAAAGACGGGACCATTAGTCGACAGGTTATTGCATGACCCCCGTGTTCGAGTTGTTTCATTTACTGGCTCTACAGAAATAGGCAGGGTATTATTGCGGTCTGCGGCAGATCAGGTATTAAAACCAGCCATGGAACTTGGAGGAAATGCGCCTTTAATTGTATTTGATGATGCTGATATCGATATAGCTGTAGAGGGTGCTATGCTTGCAAAAATGAGAAACCTCGGAGAGGCATGCACCGCTGCAAATAGATTTTATGTACATAAAAAAGTTTTCGATGACTTTGTTTCTAAATTTACCAATGCTATGGCAAATCTTAAAACTGGAAATGGACTTGACCCAGAAACCGATGTGGGTCCTCTTGTTAATCAATCTACAAAAGATAAAGTAGCCTTTTTTGTTAAAGATGCTGTTTCTAAAGGTGCTGAAATTAAGCTTGGCGGGGAAGATATCGAAGGTCCTGGGTTTTATTATCCACCTACTGTTCTTACTAATGTGCCAGAAATAGCAGAGTGTGTTGCTGATGAGATTTTTGGGCCAGTCGCCGCTATACAGTCTTTTGAAGATACAGAAGACGTCATTAGACGAGCCAACGATACTGAATATGGTCTTGTAGCTTATGTTTTCACAGAAGATATGAAACGTGGGATGCACGTTTGTGAGCGCCTTGATTATGGGATGGTTGGGTTGAACCGGGGTTTGGTGTCAGACCCTGCGGCCCCGTTTGGTGGAAGCAAGCAATCTGGTCTAGGTCGTGAAGGTGGACATGAGGGCATGCACGAATTTATGGAAACACAATATATTTCAGCAAGCTGGTAGTATATCAAGTATTAATTCACATAAACTTTCTGACATTTTTTACCTATTGAAGTTTTCACTCCTAATATGTCAAAATTCGTTGACAGCTGCGAAATGTGGTGTTTTTCTAACAGATGACAGGTAATTTTCCATTTTAAAGAAAACCTTAACCTTACCCCTTCATGGCCTTGCAAGTGACAAGATTTTCAGCGTGGAATGTATTAAAAAATGGTTTCATTGGTCAATCTGGTTGGTCAAGACAGTGGCGTGATCCAGAACCAAAATCAAAGTATGATATTGTTATCGTGGGCGGGGGTCTGCATGGTCTTGCAACCGCATACTATCTAGCGAAAAACTTTGATTTAAAAAATATAGCTGTTGTTGAAAAAGGATGGATTGGTGGAGGAAATGCTGGGCGAAATACAACAATAGTTCGCTCTAACTACATGCTTAAGGGCAATCGAGAATTTTATGAACATTCCCTAAAATTGTGGGAAAATCTCAGTCATGACTTGAATTATAATGTCATGTTCAGTCAACGCTCACATATAACGCTTTATCACACACCCAGTGCCTTAGATTCAGCTGCTAGAAGATATAATATAATGCGTCAAACCGGTTCTGATGCTGAAATATGGTCCCGTGCAAAGCTAGAAAAGAAAATCCCTCATTTAAATTATGCAAAAAATGCTCGCTTCCCAATTTATGGCAGTCTTGTTCAAAAAAGAGCAGGAACAGCTCGGCATGATGCAGTTGCTTGGGGATATGCCCGTGCGGCAGATAAACTTGGTGTAGATATAATTCAAAAGTGTGAAGTCACTGCCATTGACCGTAAGGGGCAAAAAATAAATTCCCTTCAAACAAATAGAGGCAAAATATCAGCCAAAAAAATAGCGCTGGCAGTTGCTGGGAATACTTCTAGATTATGGCATCTTGCCAATTTAGGGAACTTACCTATCGAAAGCCATAAACTACAGGCTTTTGTGACAGAACCGCTAAAACCTCTGCTTGACCAAGTAGTAGTTTTTGGCGTTGGAGGCGCACATTTTTATATATCTCAATCCGATAAAGGGGGCTTGGTATTTGGTGGTGACATCGATTGGTATAAATCCTATGCTCAAAGAGGGAATTTACCAATCGTGCAGGACGTAGCAGAATCTGCAATATCTCTTATGCCGTGCCTTGGAAGAGTCAAGTTATTAAGACATTGGTCTGGAATAGTTGATATGTCTATGGATGGCTCATTCTTTATGTGTAAAACACCAATAGATAATCTATATTTGAATGCTGGATGGAATTATGGAGGATTCAAAGCGAGTCCTGCCTCTGGCTGGTATTTTGCAGATCTTATTGCGAATGATAGACCAAGTGAAATTATAAAGAATCACGATTTAGAGCGTTTCAAGCGTGGGCATTATATTGACGAAAGTGGCGCAGGACCCGACACAAAATTACATGGTTAGGCTATAAAACGATGATACAAATAGAATGTCCATTTTGTGGAAAGCGCGACCAAAGTGAATTTAGTTATGGAAGGGAAAGTCAAATTACATTTCCTGCATTGAACGCGGATGAAAATAGTTGGTATGATGCCGTTTTTTTGAGAAAAAATACCTATGGGAGGCAAATCGAGACTTGGCAACACACACATGGCTGTCGTTCTTGGTTACTAGTTGAAAGAGATACAGTAACCCATAAAATTTTCTCTGTTAAACTTGCTCATACTGATTGGCAAAAACAAATAAAGAAAACCACATGAACCCTCTTCGCAAAAAAAACCAATCTCGTACCGATAATGTAGAAGAGAATGTTATTTTTTTCTTTTGGAATAACAAAAAATACTTTGCCAATAAAGGTGATAGCATTGCAGCCGGTTTATTAGCGAATAATCAATATGTGATTGGTAGAAGCTTTAAATACCATAGGCCACGAGGAATCATGTCTGCTGGTGTTGAGGAAGCTGGAGCGCTCGTTACTATTGGAAATGGCGCTTACACTGAGGCAAATGTCAGAGCAACCACTACAGAATTAACACAAGGTCTTTCTGTTTATTCTCAGAATGCTTGGCCTTCAGTAAAATTTGATATTGGAAGCATTTTGAATGTTTTAGGCAGATTTTTTGCGGCTGGTTTTTATTATAAAATGTTCATGGGCATACCACCGTTCGAATGGGGACGAGGCACAAAGATATGGATGTTTTTTGAGTACTTTATTCGCAAGGCTGCAGGACTTGGACAATCTTCCAGGCTGCCAGACCCAGATTGCTATGAGCATATGCATACGCATACAGATGTTTTGGTTATTGGAACTGGACCCGCAGGTCTTCAAGCAGCTATTTCTGCAACAGAAGAAGGAAAAGATGTCTTAATTGTTGAACAAGATTATGCAATTGGTGGGAGCTATCTAAGTCAGCCAGATACAGTAGAACTCGAGACACAAATTGAAGTACTTAAAAAACTACGGGTTACAATTTTAACTCGCACAACTGCTTTTGGTTTATACGATGATAAAACAGTAGGACTTGTTCAAGTTATGCCAGCCAAAGAGTATAAAACTTCCTCAAAAAAGCCAAGACAACAATTTAATATTTGCAGAGCAGAAAAAATAATATTGGCTACCGGTGCCATCGAGAGAAGTTATGCCTTCATAAATAACGATTTGCCTGGAATTATGAGCGTTAGTGCTGCTCGAACTTATCTGAACCGTTACAATTTATTATTAAGTAAAAATATTGTTATAAGCACAAATAATGACTCAGCTTATGAAACAGCAATAGAGTTAGAAAATGCAGGGGCAACGATTACAATACTAGATGCTCGCGAACAGATAGGAAACAAACTCTTACGGCAGATTGCAGGTTCAAGAATTAACTTACACTTAGGTTCTGGCGTTGTTAAAGCAGAAAAAGGGTTAAATACCTCATCTATTGGTAAAATTAAACTAGTTGAGTTTGCAAATAACAAATGGAGGTATGCTGGTAATTTATCTTGTGATTGTCTTTTAATTTCTGCTGGATGGTCTCCCGTAATACATCTTGCTTCACATCAAGGCTATCCAATAAATTGGAATGAGGAAAATGCGTGCTTTCTATCATCAGGAGATAACAAATCAATTTTTTTAATTGGTTCTGCTAGAGGAATTTGGACAAAAGCAGGATGCATTCAGTCTGCAAAAGAAATATTTCAGTATAACTCAAGGAAAAAACATAAACCCTCCACTGTAATAGGAGGATGGGAAACCCCTTTGGCTCCTTTATATGAAATTTGCTTGCATAATATAAAAGGGAAAGCCTTCGTGGACCCCCAACATGATGTTACCTCTTCTGATATTCGTTTAGCATATCAAGAAGGTTTCATCTCAGTAGAGCATATGAAAAGATACACTACTCTAGGCATGGCAACAGACCAAGGGAAAATGGGAAATATTATTGGACTTGCCCTGATGGCAGAGGCACTTAATTGTTCTATAAGCGAGGTTGGTGTGACTCGTTTTCGCCCCCCCTACACATCAATTTCACTCGGAGCATTGGCAGGAAGAAATAGACAGTCTCATTTTAAACCTATCAGGAGAACACCCTTTAATAATTTTTCTATCCAAAATAAGGGTGTGATGATTAATGCTGGACTATGGCAGCGACCTTGGTATTACCCAATGGAGTCTGAGTCGCTAGAAGCGGCTTATATAAGAGAAGCAACAGTAACTAGAAGAAGTCTTGGCATCTGCGATGTCAGCAGCCTCGGTAAAATTATAATACAAGGTCCAGACTCAACTGAGTTCATTAATCGTGTTTATACAAATCCATTTTCTAAATTACCAGTTGGAAAAGCACGATATGGAATTATGCTCCGTGACGATGGCTTAGTATTTGATGATGGCACGACGTGGCGCCTGTCTGAAAACTGTTATCTAATGACAACAACCACCGACAATGCCTCTTCTGTAATGGCCCGTTTAGAGGAATTATTACAGGTTCGTTGGCCTGACTTAAGTGTGCAGGTAACTTCTGTTACTGAACAATGGGGTGGCTGTGCACTTGCAGGACCAAATTCAAGAAATTTATTAACAAAAATTATAGATGATCCGAGTGAAATTTCGAATGAGTCACTTCCTTTCATGGGCATAAAACAAGTTCTAATGCAAAATGTGCCATGCTATGTAGCACGCATTAGCTTTTCTGGTGAACTTGCCTATGAGATATATATTCCTAGTGATTATGCACAATCAATGATGGAATTTATCTGGGAAAATGGTCAAAAATTCGAATGCTGTCTTTATGGACTTGAAGCGCTAGGAACTATGCGTATTGAAAAAGGTCATTTAACAAACTCTGAAATAGATGGAAGAGTTACTATTCAAGATATTGGACTTAGCAAAATGGCTTCCTCCAATAAAGATTATATTGGAAAAGTTTTAAAAAATAGAGAAAAACTGACTGACTCTGATAGACCACAACTCGTTGGTATTTTCCCGAAAGACAAAAATAAAACATTCAAAGCTGGAGCGTTATTAAACGAAGCAGGCTACTTAAACGGGCATCCACTTGGTTGGGTAACATCGGTTACCTATTCTCCAGCACTAGGACATTGGATAGCGCTCGGTTTCATAACTGGAGGCCTTGCCTATGTTAAAGACAAAAATATTGTATTATCCGACGAATTGCGTTCAAATTTTCTTGATGTGGAGATCGTTTCTCCCCAAATGTATGATCCAGAGGGCCTAAGATTGCATGGTTAAATCACCTAAAATAGAGCGAGTTAACGCACTTGACTCATATTTCCCAAAAAACAAAAAATTTAATGGTAAAGCCAAAATTGATTTTGAACTTGTTCGAGACTTTAAACTAAATCAAATTGTAACCTGGCCTATTAAAATGAATAATTTAAAAAAATATTTTAAATCCCTGAATATAAATAGCGATTATTTGAAACCAGGAATAGTATGTCAATATGGTAGTGCTCACGTTGTTCGAGTGGAGCCCTATAAATGGTGGGTTTTAAATGACTATTCCAACGTTTTCGGGGGAATTGATAGGGACTTCGTTATGGATATTGATTTGTCACACAGCTTTGTTCAAATAAAGATAAGTGGAATATTTTCAACACGTGTCCTCACACATTTTGTGCCTGTTGATATACGAGAAAAACAATTTCCCGTTGGTAAATTAATTACAACATCTATTCAGCAAGTAAGTACAAAACTATGGCGAAGCCAAAATCACTGGAAAATCTTTCTTCCAAGAAGTTATTCAGAGTCTATTTGGCAACTGATTTCAGAAGCGGCCGAACAATATGAATTTAAAAAAGAATGATACACTATTCCATTAAAATGAGGCTATTTTCTCTAAAAGTTCCAGATTTATTTTCCTTGGTGCATCTGAAAGACGATTCTTATGCCTCCTTTCCCCTGGGAGCCTTACACCCTCCCCGGGCAAACCACTTATCCGCTCAAAAAACGAATCACAATGTTCTTGCCAATCATCTATTGCGATGATTTCAGGTGACATTGCCAAAAGAAATTGCCCTCCAATCGGAGGCCCTCCGTCTGCATTGTCTTGGGCCTTTGTTTCATCAGAGAAAGTCTCTCCTGTAAGGCCAGCAGTAAGCAATTCAACCATCATGGATAAACCTGAACCCTTATACCCGCCAAAAGGCAAAAGTACGCCTCCTTTGACAATAGCTGAGGGTTCTATGGTTGGCTGTCCATCGCTATCAAGACCAGTTCCCTCTGGTACTTTCTTGCCATCACGTGCTGCGACTTGAACATCTCCCAATGCCATTGCTGCAGTTG
The DNA here is from genome assembly GCA_902573725.1 of uncultured SAR116 cluster alpha proteobacterium. Taxonomy (GTDB): domain Bacteria; phylum Pseudomonadota; class Alphaproteobacteria; order Puniceispirillales; family Puniceispirillaceae; genus UBA5951. Next base: position 5,764 of record CACGLE010000017.1, on the reverse strand, counting down.
CCATATCATACACTACAGGTGTTTTACCTGGACGCGGCCAAGCAAAAGAAATTGGATTTGTTCCAAAAAAGGCCTTATTTGCACCGGCAGGTGCCACTGATGGCATATAATTTGTGCAAGCAATAGCAGCAAGACCTTTTTCAGCAATTGCTTCAACTTCTGGCCATAACGCAGCCATATGAAAACATCTATGAATAGCTGCGATAGCTACACCAGTTTTATGAGCTGCGGTAACAAGCGCTGGAACAGCAACATTATGAGCCGTTGGTGCTAATCCTTTTTTTCCATCCACACGTAAAAAGGAAGGTGTAATCTTATTTATGGTTGCCCTAGCATTACCGTTTATTTTACCTGACTTGAGCCCAGTCAGATATGCTGGTAACCTAAATAAACCGTGAGAATGAGAGCCATCTCTCTCTGCGTTTCTTAAAACAGTTGCCAGAATAGAAGCATTGTGCTCATCTGAACCAGCCTCCACCAATTTAGTAAATGCTAAATTATAAATCTCATCTAATAACATCGCTTTAGTTTTAGCCATTAAATATCCTCTAATTTATCAAACTGACTCGGTTTAACTTCGCACATATTTTTAATTAGGGTCAAATAATAGCGTATTCCCGAATATTTCTATATATGATATTTTTAGAACAAGCGAAGGTTATCAATTTAAGTTATCAGATTTTCAAAAAGGCATCTTAATGGGCTATAGAATTGATGGTTTGCAATATGCAAACTGGTCGGAAAAAATATTCATAGAAATGCTTGATGGCAGACTCGACTGTGTACATGCAACAATCGCTTATCATGAAAATTTTAGAGAAACAATACTCAACTTAGAAGAATGGAATAGATGGTTTGAGCGTTATCCAGATAGGATAGTGCACGCTCATTATGCTGAGGATATACGCCTTGCTAAGAAAGAAGGAAAAACTGCCATTATCTTTGGTTTCCAAACACCTGCACCAATTGAAGATGATATCAGTCTTTTACAAATATGGCATCAGTTAGGCATTCGAATTATGCAGCTTACTTATAATAATCAGTCTTTATTAGCAACCGGTTGTTATGAAGCTGAAGATAGTGGCATTACTCGCATGGGACGAGAGGTGATAACGGAAATGAACCGTCTTGGAATCCTTATTGACATGAGTCATTCAGCAGAAAATTCTACCCTCCAAGCAATTGAAAAATCATCTAGACCTATAACCATTTCACATGCAAATCCAATTTTTTGGTGTAAAGCAAAACGTAATAAGTCAGATACTGTTATAAAAGCTTTAGCTAATTCTGGCGGTATGCTAGGTTTCTCCATTTATCCGCACCATCTGAAAAATGGAAGTAACTGCACATTACAAGAGTTCTGTGAGATGATTGCTAAGACTGCCGATTTAATAGGAGGAACCTCCTCTCTTGGGATTGGCAGTGATCTATGTCAGGACCAACCTGACTCAATTGTTGAATGGATGCGAAATGGCCGTTGGACAAAAACGATTGACTTCGGTGAAGGTTCTGCAGAGAAAGCTGGTTTTCCAATGCAGCCTTATTGGTTTAGAAAGAACTCGGATTTTTTCAATATAGAACAAGGATTGCAAAAAACTGGGTTTTCCAAACGAGAGATAGATGGCATATTAGGCGATAATTGGTACAAATTTTACGAGGAAGAATTTGGACACTAAGTATGAGTAAACAAAAGTTCAAAACATTAGAAAAATGTGAGCTAACAGAGAATTTCATGGATCAGCTAAGACCCCCGAGTCTTGTTATGAGATTGGAAAGGCTTGGTAGTTTTTTTCCAACACGTCTATCATTTATGCGTGTTTTGATTCGCCAACTTTCAAAAGAAGGTTCATCTCTTTGTGTCACAAATTGGTCATTAAATGAGAAAGGCTTTGGAAAAGCTGTTTTAACTATTAAACTTAATGGACTACCTTATTCACTCATAGCTTACACACAACCACTATCTGATGAAGACCGAACCGACCGTGTAATTGCTGAAGCGTGGGATAGTACTTATGTTTTATTTGATGGCATTCCTTCCGAAGAAGACCTATTTAGACTAGAAAATCAAGTGCCAAAGCAAGAGGCAGGTAGATATTCAGAAAGAGAATTAGTTCTAAGTAGAGCCAACAAATCCGTTAGGCTATTTCAACATGTTGTTGATAATCTGGCAAAAGGAATTCAGCCAGAACAAAAGCTAGTTGAGTCAACTGGTTACCTGATGAGAACAACGGCTGTTTACGGAAATGGTAAGTTTGGAATTGCAGATAGAGAAAAAGTTATTAACAGAGGAAGTCTTTCTGGTCCTTTCCAGATTGAGATGCTAGCGGTATACCTCATAAGAGAATTTACTCATAAGCTTGTAGAACATATTGCTAGATGCAAATCTCCCAAAACTGCAATTGAGCTTTCAGCTACAAATAAAAGATATCTGGGAATTGGTAATTCGACTGGTCTTGGTATGGCACCTTTTCTTGTAAGCCACCCCGTATTGATAAATAATTGGATTTTAGCCAGAGAGACAGCAATAGCTAAAATGCGAGGAAAACGTGCTATTACCACCCGCCAGAAAAAAGATTTGGTCAGTTTATTCGATAGGGCAAACGCCCATTTAGAACAATGGCAAACGGCAGATGCCATTCAGGCCAAACGTATATCTATTCTTCGAAAGGAATGGAAAAATCTAAGAACCAAAATCAATCTTTATATTGATAATATTTATCCTATCAATAACCTTATCAATCAAACCAGCGAATTGTCGCTTGAAACACAGGAGCTTATGATTGCCCTTGTAATTGAACTTGGGGGTGATGAAATTGACGATTTATCACATTGTATGAATAGCGATACCGAACCCCGTCTTCGACCAGATATGCCATTAAAACTGCTTAAAGATATAATAAAGAATCAGTTTGATTGGGCACTTAAAATCGATTTTTCTAACCCTGATGAAGATTTTCATTTTTGGTATACATCTGAAGCTAAGCTTGAACCCAGACTAGGCATAAGACGAACAGAAGAAGGTGCGGAAAAAGAACAGCCTCTAGATATAGCAAAGAGAGTTCAAAAACTTGAAAAAGTATTAAGAGAACATGATGAAAATGAAATAACTGCTATTTTCATTATGAAACGTCCAGAATTTCGTTATATTGTTAGAAGAATACAAACCGCTTTATGGGCACCTTTTAGCGAGATACAAAATAATTTAATTGGTAAGAATTGCCGTCCAATTGACATGCTTAGATGCAAGTTATCTTTTTTTGGCGCAGCGAAATTTGATCCAAAGTCAGACAGATGGACACGTATTACATTATATCAGGGTGCTCCAACAGCGTCTGAATTAGATAACTCAAATGCTGATGATTGGTGGCTCCCAATCCTTCAGTAATTATGCATAGATCATTCTCCGAAACAAAATTTTTATGTTATAAGGCGTGCGTTGGTGCAGGCATAGATGTCGGCCGTGCTGAAGATATAGCATCTAGCGCCGTAAGAATTGGTGCATATCAAAGTGAAATTTTTGATTTTCTTCCAAATTTAATTCGAACAACTAAAACTCAGCCTCATATTTTAGACGTATCCCGGAAAGTTGTGAACTTTGAAAATGTCTCAGTTATTAACGATGGTCCATTCTTTGTAGATTGTTTACAATCAAATTTATATAGACAGATCAATATCCAGCGTATCGATAGCGTTTTACTTCTTGTTGGATTCTGCCTACATTTAGCCCCTGAATTAAGCTTATCATTAAGCCTCAATAAAAAGGTGGTTGCGAGGTCTTTTGAATATTCATTAGCGGCCGATGGTGAATTCCTCATTAGCAACAAAGCTGACTATGTAACATTAGAGATGACAGATAAAACCCATGATGATTTAGCTGAATTAGAACCATCTGTTTCCTTATTCATAAACGATAAAATTTGGAGAGAAATCGAAGACCTTGCAGCAAATACCTACGTCCAAGAAACAGAACAATCACGACTAATGGGAGCAGGTGCTGGCCTTACAGACAACGATTGAATTAGACGGTTTGGCCAAATGAAAACGAATTAATTAGTAGAGAGAAAAATATGAGATTTGGGATATTAGGAGATGCAAAAATTTCAAGAAATCAGATAATACCTGCTATGCAGGAGAATGGATTTTCTCTTGTGCATCTCGGTACACGCGAACCAAAAAGGCCAAGTCTTGAACATTACGGCTTTTCAAAGATTGGACGGTATGATGACGTACTCTCAAATCCAGAAGTAGAAGCTGTTTACATACCACTTCCAAATCATTTACACGCTGAATGGAGCATAAAAGCTTTAAATGCAGGAAAGCATGTTCTTTGTGAAAAACCGATGGCATTAACATTATCAGAGATAGATGCTGTAGAAAAAGCAGCCAAATTAAGCAATTGTTATTTTCAAGAGGCATTCATGGTACGCTCTCATCCTCAATGGGAGTGGCTAAAAAAAATTGAAATTGGAGATGCTTTACATATTTCAGCTATTTTCTCGTACCCACCAAGGCCAGACGGAGACATAAGAAACTTTGCAAGAATGGGTGGTGGGCCAGTATGGGATATTGCATGCTACACAGCACTCGCAGGAATTTTGATATTTGAAAGTGCGCCCCAACTACTATTTTGTAACCTACAGATGGATCCTAATCTTGATGTAGAAAAAGATATGAATGCGTTATTAGATTTTGGACATGGGAAAAGACTCTATATGCATGTTTCAAGCGCCATGGGTTTATCACAATGTGTTCATGTGACTACTCAACATGGATGGGCAAGACTAAATGCGCCCTTTAATCCAAGCGAAAGAGCAACCGCAAGTTGGTCATTAGGAAATATTGGAGAGGGAACAAAAAAAATATTCGAACCCTGTAACCAGTATGCATTTATGTTAAAAAATTTCAAAGAATCTTGTGATAGAAAGGCAAAACCTTGTTTTAAACAAAGCAAGCAAATAATTTCTCTTTTAAACCAAATTTTAGACTTTAGAAACTAAGTTATTTAAAGAACTGATATTTTACTCTGCTGCTATTTTCTCTCCATCGACGAGCTCAAGTATATATTCTGGTGTAACAGGGTATTTTGCAATATAGGCATCAAACGGCGTTAAAGCATCTTCAATAGCATTGATCATAGCTCCAATAGCAGGTATGGTTCCTCCCTCTCCTGCGCCCTTTAATCCCATTGGATTTGCAGGAGATGGTGTTTCAATATGCGCCACATGAATTTCCGGCATTTCAGACGCTAAGGGCAAAAGATAATCCCCATAATTAGTAGTCATCGGGTTACCAGAGTCATCATATACCATTTGCTCAAACATAGCATTGCCTATACCATGCACAACTCCACCAATAATCTGACCGTCTACGATCATTGGATTTAATATTCTACCACAATCGTGAACTACATAATAATCAAGAATTTTAATTCCACCAGTCACAACATCTACTTCTACTTTTGCAATATTAGCACCGCTAGAATGAGGCATGTAGTCAGTGGTTTGATATGACACTGCCTCCAAACCAGCCGTTTCAAAACCCTCTGGAAGCTTGCCAGCGACTGCTGGTGATAATTGCAATGCCAGATCTGCAAGTGTAATGAATTGATTGGAATCAGAACGAGCTCGTACTGCGCCATCTGATAACTCCAACTCATCCTCTGGCTTTTCAAGCAAAATAGATGCTAGTTTTAAAGCTTTGTTTTTAACCTGAATCGCAGCATCATTTGCGGATATACCAACATTTACCCCGGTTCTACTTCCGA
>CACGLE010000016.1 GCA_902573725.1 uncultured SAR116 cluster alpha proteobacterium | reverse complement strand
GTCAAAGGGCCACCATGGTCAAAAGATGTTTTTTATGCACCCATCAGATACGAGCAGTATTTTAGTTGAGATCGTGGAAAACAAAAATGGAAAAGGAATAAAAAATGAAAACTAAATATAATGAAATTCTTGTTGAAGTAAAAGAGAGTGCCGCCTGGATTACGATAAATAGACCAGAGGTAAGAAACGCTTTTCGCGAACAAACATTAGATGAATTGCGTGAAGCAGTTCTTGAAACAAGAAACGATCCATCGATCTCATGCATAGTGATTACTGGTGCTGGAGAACAAGCATTTTCAGCTGGCGGTGATTTTTACGCAATGAAAAGATTAAATTGGGTAAATGCAGCTCATTGGAATGATCGTATGCTAGGCCTTGCAATGGCTATTCGGGGTGTTCCTATACCTGTCATTGCGATGGTAAATGGCTGGTGCATGGGTGGTGGCCACGAATTAGCGCTTTGGTGTGACCTCGTGATTGCATCTGAAAATGCAGTACTAGGTCAAACAGGAGCTAGAGTTGGTGCATGTCCAACAGTCGGCGCAACACAATATTTACCCCGTATAGTTGGAGAACGAATTGCACGCGAGATGATATTTTTGGCACGTTCATTCAAAGCAGATGAGGCAGTCAAGGTTGGTCTTATAAATAAGTGTGTTCCTCAGGATAAATTGTATGAGGAAACACTTGAATGGGTTAAGAGGATTAATAGCCACAGCGGCCAGACATTGCGACAGACTAAAAAATCACTCAATGCGGAATCAGATGAGCTTTATGCATCTTGGCAACATGGAATGGAGTTACTTGCACACGTCTGGGGTTCAGAAGAATCACTCGAGGGTATGCATGCATTTCTTGAAAAACGTAAACCCGACTTTAAAAAGTTTAGAGATCGAAATGCAGCAGAAGTAAAACAATACTTAAGCGGTTTGGAGAATGATGATAATATGAAAAAATAATCAGCGTTTATTAAAAGAGTAAGGAACCAGTTTCGGAGAGTGAAAATGCAACATATCAGACCAAAAACTACCGAATGGTTTACCTATTTTCCAGAGGATTACAGGTGGTCCGCGGCGATTGGTGGAATGCTAGGACTAGCCGTAGTTGGCGCGAGTGACATGGGTGAAATTGATCGAACAGCAAGGAAGTTAAAAAATAAGCTGGGGGATGATGAGGCTTGGTTTTTTACTTGGCAAGAGCTTGGGGACGAACTTAAACAAAAAGCGGATGATTGTAAAAATAGAGGACATACTATTTCTGCTTCCGTTTTTTATTTGAGAGCATCTTGTTATTATCAGTGGGGAGAAAGGTTTAGGACAGTTAAAGATGACCATGCGTTAAATGTTTACAGAAAATCTGTGGAATGTTTTCATGAGCATGCGCAGCTAAGTATTTCCCCCAAAATAGAGATTGTAGAAGTTCCTTACGAGGGAAACTTCCTTCCTGGCTATTTTGTTCATGCAGAGAACACCAATAAATCAAAAAACCCAACCATGATTTTTTTCGATGGGCTAGATATTACAAAAGAACTTCAATATGCAAGAGGGGTTCCAGAGCTCATAAAAAGGGGTTTTTCATGTCTTGTAATGGATGGGCCTGGAACTGGTGAAGCAATAAGGTTTCGGGGAATGTTTCTTAGACCTGATTATGAAGTAGCAGGTTCAGCCTGCGTAGATTATTTAGAAACGCGTGAAGACGTGGATAAAAACCGAATTGGTATTATGGCGGTAAGTTTGGGGGGATATTACGCTCCGAGATGTGCATCTATGGAACCAAGGCTTAAGGCGTGTATTGCCTGGGGTGCAATATGGGATTATCAGAAGACTTGGCAAAAAAGAATTGAAGCCAAGTTTAACGAATCTATGAGCGTTCCGGGTCATCATATTTGCTGGATTTTGGGTGTTGATAACATGCATCAAGTTTTAGGAAAATTATCAGATTACAAACTTGACGGTGTTGTCCAAAATATGCGCTGTCCATTTCTAATTACCCATGGTTCAGCAGATGAACAGGTACCATTGGAAGATGCAAAATCTTTGTTAAATGCGTCAGGTTCCCTAGATAAAACATTAAGAGTTTTTACCCCCGAAGAGGGTGGGGCACAGCATTGTCAAAGAGATTATGCAAGTCTAGCATACTCAGAAATGTTTGATTGGTTAATAGACAAATTATAAGAATGAAAATTTTTTATCTAATAGTTCGGAAAGAATATGAATAAGCAACAAGATGCATTGGAAAATGTTACTGTTTTAGATTTAACACGCGTTTTAGCTGGGCCCTTGTGTACGCAGATGCTGGGTGATATGGGAGCAAACATAATTAAAATAGAACATCCTTCTAGAGGAGATGACACTAGACATTGGGGCCCGCCATTCGCTGATACAGAAGCAGCCTATTTTCTGGGAGTTAATAGGAATAAAAAAAGTCTTGCATTGGATTTCAAAACTCCAGATGGCTTAAAAATTTTAAAGAATTTAATTAAAAAAAGTGACGTTGTTATTGATAACTTTAAACCGGGTCTTTTGGGAAAACTGGGTCTAACTGATGATTGGTTTAAAACAAATGCAAACCAAGTTATTCGATGCTCAATAACGGGGTATGGAAACAAAGGACCAAATGGTGGAATGCCGGGGTACGATTTTCTTTTACAAGCAGAATCTGGATTAATGGCCATAACTGGTTCCGCTGATGGAGAACCTATGAAACTTGGTGTTGCAATTGTTGATATTGCTACTGGAATGAACGCAGTTATAGGCATACTAGCGGCTCTCAACAAAAGAAATCTAACTGGTGCAGGTTCTTTAATTGACGTTAACCTATATAATACTGGTATTTTTCTTCTGGCAAACGTAGCCTCGAATCATCTCATATCCGGGAGGGACTCAAAGCGTTATGGGAATGGTCACCCAAATATTGTCCCGTATAATCTCTTTAAATGCGGAGAAGGGGCGTTAGTAATATCAGTCGGAAATGATGGTCAATTTAGGCTGTTTAGCGAAATTATGGAAAATATTGAATGGTGCGAAAACCCAAAATTCTCTACGAACGCGTCAAGAGTTGAAAATAGGGTGAAATTGGAGCAATTGATCGAAAAAGCTTTGTCTGAAGAGAATGCTGAACATTGGCACAAGCTGCTTCAGAAGAATGGGATTCCAGTTGCCGTGGTCAGAACAGTCACTCAATCTTTATCACACCCACAGACAATTGAAAATGGTATGGTTTTAGATTTGGAGCATCCAACTGCCGGTATCGTAAAATCACTTGGTCTTCCAATCTCTTTTGATGGGAAAAGAGGAAAAGAAACTAACCTGCCGCCGCCACTATTGGGAGAACATAATGAAGAAATTTTGAGAGAATTTTTAGGTATGTCGGATAAGGAAATCGAGCAATTTACAAGTTAGGATTATTTATATGAGCTACATTAATGTTAACATTCAAAATGTAGAAATTTTTTCGGTATCAATGCCTTTAAAATCTAGAATAAAAATGGCCGGAGTTATTCTTGATACGGCTGATAATCTCATAATAAAAATATCTGGCGATAATGGACTTATTGGGTGGGGAGAAGCTTCTTCTGCGCCTACAATGACAGGTGAGTTTGTCGAAGGAATGGTATCAGCAGCAAAGTTTCTCAAATCAATGGTAGTGGGTTCTGATATAAAGAATTTAGCAGATATAAAAGTTTTATTGAATACGCCTTTGTATGGGAATCAAGGTGCTATTTCTGCCATAGAAATGGCCATGTTAGATTTGTTTGCAAGAACGAATAATTGTTCTTTAATAGAACTTCTTGGAGGTCCAAAAAGAGATTCCTCAAGAGCTCTTTACATGATAGCAGGTGGAACAATAGATGAGGAAATAGCTCGTGCTAAGGAAAAGCAAAAAGAGGGTTTTGATGCGTTTAAAATAAAAGTTGGTTCTAACTCAGCTAAAGAAGACTTAATGAGATGCTCCTCGATTAGGAAAGCACTTGGAAATACAGCATTTATTTCTGCAGATGCCAATGAAGGATTTAATCTGACTGAGGCAAAAACATTTGCTTCCGAAGCAGGAGAATCGGGAATTGATTTTTTTGAGCAACCGGTTCCTGCTGACGATATTTCGGACATTAAAGATGTTGCATCTTCAACTTCAGTACCTCTGGGAGCAGACGAAGGAGTCCACAGTCTAACCGATATTTCAGAGTTAGTAGCGGCTTCGGCTGTCAAGGGGTGCAGTTTGAAAACGATTAAATTAGGAGGTATAGTAGCCGTCCTTGAAGCTGCGAAACACGCTCATGCGCTAGGTCTTAATATTAATCTTGCTGGTAAGGTGGCTGAGACAAGTATAAGCGGAAACGCCGTTTCGATCCTGTCTTGTTTGGTTCCGAATATTAATTGGGATGTAAGTATCACTAATCAATATTTAGATGTAGATCCAGTCTCGGAAAGCTTGACGGTCGACAAAGGAAGAGTAAGAGCACCAACGGGATTGGGTCTAGGCACTGAGGTGGATTTGGACATTTTAAAACCTTTTATAAAAAGTCATTATTCATAAATCCCATATAAATTGTTTTATGCATCGCAGAAAATATTAGAAACATTATAAAAAATGTTTGAATAATTTAAATCTTCATGGTTATCTTTATCGATATTATAGAAAGATCTATTTTGGAGGAAAAAAATGCGATCAATTTTAAGATCAGCGGCGATAGCAGCGATAGCTTGTATTGCTTCGTCCACCGCTTTTGCAGGAAGTCATTCTTCTTGTCCAACGCAAGGTGGAACGTTGAAGTATGGGGTCAAAGCAGAGCCGCCTAACTATGACATGCATGGAACAAATTCCTATGCTGTTATGCACTTCGTAGCTCAACACTACTCAACATTACTCACCTTTGATTGGGAAAACTTTCCAAACTTAGAAGGTGACATTGCAAAAAGCTGGGAAATGGCTGAAGACGGTCTCAGCTATACATTCAAATTGCATGAAAATGTAAAATTTCACGATGGTACACCGCTAACTTCTGCTGACGTAAAGGCCAGCTATGAAAGAATAGCATTCCCACCAGAAGGCGTTTTATCTCAAAGAAAAGCATTATATCTAAGCTTGGATAGTATTGAAACACCTGACGATTACACCGTGGTATTCAAATTAAATAGTCCAGACGCTTTTATGATGGATGGTTTTGCATCACCTTTTAATGCTATTTATTCGGCTAAAGACATTGCTAAGGATCCCAACTGGCATAAAAAGAATGTTAATGGAACTGGTCCATACAAATTTGTTGAGCACGTTAAGGGTGAATCCTACATCGGCGAGAAATACGACGATTTTCATCATGGAGATAACTGTTTAGACAGGACAGAGGGTTATCGTATTAAAGGATTGGTTGAACCATTAGTTGGTGGGCAGATTATGGCAGAATGGAGAGCAACTGCTCCTCCGGAGGTCAAAACTCTTCAAGAACAGATGGGTGATGATTACACAAATCAATCAAAAACCCTTATGACACTGTGGGTTGTCTCTTTAAATTCTGAATCCGAGCCATTCAAAGATGTGCGTGTCCGACAAGCTCTTAATCTATGCATAGATAGACATGGCGGCTTGCCAAAACTAGCAAAGATCACTTTCACCGCTCCAAGGCCATCGGGGTATTTGTTGTACGATACAAAATATGCTCTTCCAGATGATGAATTATATCAGCTGGTTGGATTTGGAAAAGATGCAGAAGCTAACAGAGCAAAAGCCAAAGAACTTTTAAAAGAGGCTGGATATGAGGGACTAAAGTTTACTTACAGTAATCGTGCAGTTGCACACCCTTATGACCACATAGCAATTTGGTTAATGTCAGAATGGAAAAAATGTGGACTGAACCCTGAAATGATCACAAACCCAACAAGTAAATTTGTGACAATCAGGAAGGAAGGTAATTTTGATGCCACTATAGATTGGGCACCATCATTTCTTCCTGACCCAACAGTGATGCATTTTAAATATCTTTCAAGGGATGTTAATCCTTCAAATTATAGCAGGGCAACTAATCGCGAATTAGATGCTTTATTTGATGCACAAAAAGGTGAAGTTAATTTCGAAAAGCGAAAAGCTATCGTTCATGAGTTTGAGAAAAAAGCTCTAGAAGAAGCTTACGTACTTCCAATAACTTACACTGACAGAGTGGTGTCATTAAATAAAAAGGTTAAAGGTTATGTGATTGCTAATTCTCATATCCTTAACAATACCTTCCGCGGCATTTATCTGGAAGACTGATATAATAATATAAGAATGAGCACGATTTATCGTGCTCATTTTCTTTAAACTAAGATGGAAATAGAAAATGTCACAGCCTCCTCTTCTTGACGTGCGCAACCTACAGGTTGAATTCAAATTAAAAAATGGCACGGTGAGAGCTGTTGATAATGTTAGTTTCCAGGTAAATAGAGGGGAATTTCTTTCTATCGTTGGTGAGTCTGGTTGTGGCAAATCTGTTACAGCTTTATCGATAATGAAGTTGCTACCTAAAAGAGTTGCCGAGATAAAAGCCGACTATGTAAAATTTGATGGGCAAGACATTACCAATTTGTCTGAAAACGAAATGAGAAAAATTCGTGGACGACGAATGTCAATGATTTTTCAAGAGCCTATGACAAGCTTAAACCCAGTTTTGACCATCGGTGATCAGCTCACTGAACCATTAATAACTCATTTAGAAATGTCTGAAGAAGAGTCAAACAGTAGAGCAATCGAGCTTCTCAATATGGTTGGAATACCAGAGCCAGAAAAACGTTTAACACAATATCCGCATCAATTTTCTGGCGGAATGCGACAACGAGTAATGATTGCAATTGGACTTGCATGTGAACCTGATTTGATCATTGCTGATGAGCCGACCACAGCTCTAGACGTCACTATTCAAGCACAAATACTGGAATTATTAAAAGATATTTGTAATCGACTAGGTGTAGCAATCATCATGATTACTCATAATTTGGGTGTTGTTGCTGCATACGCCGATAAAGTTAATGTTATGTATGCTGCAAGAATAGTTGAAAAGGGAGGAGCTCCAGAGATTTTTGGTAAGCCATCCCATCCATATACAATCGGATTACTTCGTTCTGTACCCAGAATGGATAAAAAGAGAGGCGGCAGATTAGCAACCATCGAAGGCTTACCACCCAACCTCATGGCACCACCAAGTGGGTGTCGTTTTAAGCCTAGGTGTCCAATGGCGGCAGATACTTGTGACAGCTCTCCTGAACTCAAGGAACGGTCGAAGGGTAAAAATCATTTTACAGCATGTTTCTATTCGGACGACGCGAATAAAAAGGGAGCATCAATTTATGTTTCTGACAAAGATAAATTCAAACTAATTAAGGTAAAAAAAGACAAACCTGTACTATCAGTTAGAGGGTTAAAACAACATTTTGGTGTCTCTTTCAGAAGCGGTTGGCTGTCAAGTGTTTCGGGAACAGTGAAAGCTGTTGATGATATATCATTCGATGTTTACCCAGGCGAAACCGTTGGACTGGTAGGAGAATCAGGTTGCGGAAAAACTTCTGTAGGAAGGGCGATATTACATTTAAATCTGCCTACAGGGGGAGAATTAAAATTTAATGAAAAAGAATTAAATCAAAAATCTGTAGCTCTCGTGCGGCAGGATATGCAGGTGATTTTTCAAGATCCTTTCTCTTCTTTAAATCCGAGGATGACTATTGGCCAAATATTAGAGGAACCCCTTAAGGTTCATAAGATAGAAACAGAAGAAGACGCTCGATCGAAAAGAGTAAGCGAACTTCTTACAAAAGTTGGATTATATCCTTATATGAGAGATAGATATCCACATGAATTATCTGGAGGACAGAGACAGAGAGTAGGTATAGCAAGGGCACTTTGTATGGAGCCAAAAATTATAATATGTGATGAGCCTGTGTCGGCATTGGATGTTTCAGTTCAAGCACAAATAATTAACCTTTTGGAAGACTTACAAAGAGAGCTTGGAATCGCTTACCTTTTCATTGCCCATGATTTAGCTGTTGTTAAACATATTTCGCATAAAGTTATTGTCATGTATTTAGGTAAGGTTATGGAAATTGGTGATAGTGACACTATCTATGGTGAGCCAAAACATCCATATACTAAAGCGTTACTAGATGCAGCACCAATTCCCGATCCGAAAAAAGAGCGTGGAAGAGAAAAAATTATTTTAAAGGGGGAGTTACCTTCTCCATTAAACCCACCCAAAGGTTGTGTTTTCTCATCAAGGTGTAATTTTGTAACTGAAGATTGCAGAAAAGCCAGTCCTGAGCTGGTTGATTTTGATAATAATCATCTGGCGGCCTGTATAAATATAGATGGAGGGAAGTAATGCTGGCTTACACAATAAGAAGAATACTTCTTGTAATACCTACCCTCCTTGCAGTTGCTGTTCTCGTTTTCTTTGTATTGAGAGTTGTTCCTGGTGATATAGTTGAAATTAAGTTGGCTGCTGAAGGTGGAATTATATCAGCCGAAGAAATACAAAAGGAAAAAGAGCGCCTAGGATTGGATGACCCAATTATGGTGCAATTTTATAAATATATGATTGGGCTCCCAAGAGGTGACTTAGGTATCTCTTTATGGACAGAAAATAATGTATCTGAAGAGATAATGAGCAGAATAGGATTATCTTTCGAATTAGCAATATTATCAACTATCTTGGCCGTCTTAATTGCTTTCCCCTTAGGCACTATTTCTGCGCTCTACAGAGGTTCCATACTAGATTATGTAATTAGAATCATAACAATTGGAGGGATTGCTGTACCGTCTTTTTGGTTTGGTATGTTATTGATCATGCTGATATTAGCCACATTCGGCAATCTGCCGCCATTAGGTACAATCAGTATTTTTGATGATCCAAAAACAAATCTCTATCAGATGATTTGGCCTGCGCTTTCGGTGGGTTACAGATATTCGTCAGTCGTAGCAAGGATGCTGCGATCGTCAATATTGGAGGTTTTATCAGAAGATTATATTCGTACAGCCAGAGCTAAAGGTGTGTTCGAAAGAATTGTAATCGTAAAACATGGTATGAGAAATGCGTTATTGCCAACGGTAACTGTAATTGGACTGGAGTTCGCTTTTCTTCTTGGAGGCTTGGTTGTTACTGAATCAGTCTTCAACTTAAACGGCATAGGAAAGTTATTTGTAGATTCTGTTGTTCGAAACGATTTGAATTTATTGCAAGGGCTTGTTTTAACGGTTGCAACAGGTTTTGTTCTTGTTAACTTAATAATTGATCTTCTATATGCAGCATTAGATCCTAGGATAAGGTATCAAAAATGAGTGATTTAGGCGTTACAAAAGATGACAATATTGAAAAAGATGTCACAAAACCTTCCAGAAGAACTCTATTAGATTTTGTTCGTCAACAGCCTTTAGGGTCTTTGGGTATAGTGTTGATAATAACTATGATGTTAGCAGCTATTTTTGCGCAGCACGTTGCACCATTTAATCCAGAGGATGTAGATTTTGAAGCATCACCAGCCTTTGGTGGTGGAGCTCCTTCTTTAGCCCATCCACTTGGTGCTGACGCTTTTGGCAGAGATATTTTATCTCGCTTAATTTATGGTGCCCGAACTGCTCTTTCTATCGGTTTTTTGTCTGCTTTTTTTGGGTGCTCTATTGGAGCAATAATTGGCACCAGTTCTGCTTTTTTTGGCGGAAAAGTTGACCTTCTAGTTCAACGATTTATTGATTTGATGTTGTCGTTCCCAATAATCGTATTAGCTATTATTGTAATTGCAGTCTTCCCAAAATCGGTTGTTCTCGGAGTTGATGTAAATGTTATTGTAGCGATTGCTATTCCGTTTATTCCTAAAACGGCAAGGGTAATTAGATCCCAGGCGCTTGCAGTTGTTACTTTGCCTTATGTAGACGCGGCAAGAACAAATGGTTTTAGCTCAACGAGAATTATATTTAGGCACATTTTACCAAATGTTACTGCACCTTTTTTGATATTAATTACCGCGTTCATTGGGCAGGCGATTCTTTTAGAGGCAAGTTTATCATATCTAGGTTTAGGGGTTGTTGAACCCACGCCATCATGGGGACTAATGCTTTCGGGAGTGAATACAGACTATTATAGAACAGCACCATGGATGATAATTTTTCCGGGTTTGGCAGTTAGTATAGCCGTTTTTTCATTTAACCTTTTTGGTGATAGCCTGCGAGATTGGCTTGACCCTAAACTTAAGTTATAGGACTCTAGAAGTGGATGTTTTCATCGGAGTGGAATAGGTAAGTTCTTAATTCAATGTCTACACTAGATATAGGATTAATAGGGTTAGGAGCAATGGGAAGTGGCATTGCTAATTCCATATCTAGTTCTAATATTCTATTATCCATATATGATGTAAATAAAAAACGGCTAAATCTGAATAGTCAGACCCCTAATTTAAATAAGACATCACCAGAAGAAATTATAACAAAATGTGATGTTGTATTATTTTGCGTTCCCTCATCAAAAGAAATAGACGAATTGTTAGAAAGATATAACCCTAAAACTGGGTCGACCATTATCGACTTAACTAGCTCAGATCCAAGGGTTACAGCTAAAAGAGCAAAAATTCTTTTTGAGACTAGGAGTGTGTATCAACTTGATGCTGCTATGTCTGGTGGCGCTAAAGGGGCTGCAGCAGGAAAATTGACCTTAATGGTTGGTGGAGATAAAAAAGTGTTACAGATGAACATGCAGCTTTTATCTTCTTTTTCAGAGCGCATTTTTCATATTGGAGATGCAGGTAAAGGCCAACTTATGAAACTGTTTCATAACGCTGTTTGTCATGGAAACTTTTTGCTGTTAAGCGAAATTTGTATTAAGGGAGAACAGAATGGCCTTAACTTGGAACAAATGATTGAAGTATTTAATTGTTCAAACGCCCGCAGTTATATATCAGAGAGGCGTTTTCCTGACCATATTTTGTCTGGGACCTTTGATGGAAAATCAACACCCTCCAATTTAAAAAAAGACTTAAAATTACTAGATGATTTATTGCAAACAAATGGTGAAGAGACTTATCTCAGTCATAGTTTAAGATTACTAAACAAGCTTGACCCGTTATACGAAAACGAAGATTTTATGCTTATTTATCCGCAATTAAAAGAATTATCAGACGGGTAGCAGCTATTTACGGTTAAGATTTGCATTCTTTTCTAGCACAGCACAGACAGCAGCTGCGTCCAAATCCTGATACCCCTGTGCCATCGCAGATAAATAATATTGCAATGCGACCTGATATATAGGCAATGGCACAAAATTATCTTTAGCTAATTTGGTAATGAATTCACTATCTTTTATTGGGGTAGAAAAATTCATACCTTCGACAGCATATTCATTATCAACCATTAACTTTCCACGTCCTTCAAATACAGCTGAACTGGAAAATGTGCCACTAATCGCTTTGTGTATTAATTCCGGTTCTAACCCTACTTTCATACCAAGTACCATAACTTCGGCAGTTACGCTGTTATGAACAAGATTCAGTATATTTCCTATTAGCTTCATTTTACTGCCGTTTCCATAATGACCTACTTCTGTAACCTTGTTACAAAAAGCTTCTAAAAAAGGTTTGGCTCTTTGGACGTCCTCTGCATCTCCAGAGAGATAAGCTGATAATTTACCTTGTAATGCCACTACTCTATTACCGGACAAGGGGGAGTCTACAATTTGAATATTTTTTTTACGCGCTATTTCTCTGGCCTTTTCTTTTGAGTCAACAGGTAAAGTTGAAAGTTCAATTAATAGTTGTCTGTTTTTTTCTGGTTCTTTCCCGTTTGGTATTGCCTTCATAACTTCATGAAGACTGCCAGCAGATGGTAGGCATAATAAAATATTTGACTCGTTATAGAATATCTCATCTATGCTGCCACACGCATAGAACTTTTTGTGATTATTCAATTTTGCTAGAGCTTTTTTCGATATATCAAATCCATACACTTGGAACCGGTTTTCAAGCAAGAACCTAGCAATCGCAGAACCAAGCACTCCAAGTCCAATTATAGCGATGGATTTTGTCATTTTAGAACCTTGCACTTACAAAACAAGTGCCGCTCTCCCAGTAATCCGACTATGCTCAACATCGTTGTGAATATCTTCTAACCCTTCAAAACCCGAAGTACGAGTGACAAGTGGCATTAAACCTTTCTGTGCCTGTTCACCAACTAATTGCAAGCTCTCAAGAACTTCTTGATAAGAGCAGTATCTGCTACCCATTACCTCTATTTCCTTTGATAATAAAGACATACCATTTAGTTTAAACTCGGAACCAGCACCGCCGCCGCCACCCAGAGTAATTAGCCTTCCACCTCTACCGAGACTAGCAACACCCATTTCTAGACTTTTTGTGGATGAAACAAAATCGATTACCACATCAAAGCCTCCACCAGACGCATCTAATAGAGCTTCATGCGCATCATTGGTATTCGCATCAACACAGATATCAGCTCCGTGCTCAAGGCAGGCTTGAAATTTATTGGTGTCAACTTCAACAGCTGTTACGTGACAATTTGCCCATCTAACCATTTTGAGCATTTGAATTCCCAGTCCCCCTCCGGCTCCAAATACTGCAACACGTTCGAGAGGCGCTATTCGGCCTCTCCTTAGCACTTTATAGGGAGTCGCAATCGCATCACAAATCACACCAATTTCTGCGGGATTTTTGTAAATATCTAGTGTTTCCGGTATTGGAACAAAATTTTTAGCTGGTAATTTTATGTATTCAGCATAACCTCCATCACAAGCTCTACCGACATATCCTCCAAAATTTTCACAAAGAGTTTGACGATTTATCAAGCACCATTTGCAATGACCGCAAGTTAAGTAGAAATAGGCTGTCACTGGCATTCCTATCGAGAGGCCGCCACAATCACCATTTAGTTCTACAATCTCAGCTGCAATCTCGTGTCCCATAATTCTGGGAAAAGGTATGGGAGTGCGACCAGCCTTGACATGTTGAACAGTCAGTCCAGCACCGCATGCAAGAACCTTCGCAACAGCCTCACCTTTTTCAGGTTTTGGGTCATCAACTGCTTCAAGTGAAAAGGGCTGATTAGGCCCATGCGATACTAGTGCCTTCATAATCTTTATACCTTATTTTTCATAGAGGATTGGATTTCTAATATGTGATTTTCTAAATCATCATTCAAATCAATAGCGTTACCAGTCCAAGAAGAGGCATCCATTGCCATTGTTAAAACCAAATTTCTGTGACCATCCCTTGCGGTAGCGTGAGGTGTTGATTGCCCTGTTATTAGACTTTGATACCAAGAATTTGTTTCTTCGCGCATTGGTCCCCAAAGTTGGTCATCATAAATATCACCCGGTGGATACGAGGTTAAAAAGTCTACATATCGTTGAGGTGGTTCAAAGCCATGAGGAACATATCCACCACCTTGTGATTTTGTACTTGCTAGGACCAAATCACGATGTGTATCTTCAATATCTATTACTCCCTCTGTACCGACAATACCAATTTCTAATCCATATACAGAACCAGGCCACACTTGTGGCAGCGCCCAGCTAATATTCATGCTAAAAATTGTGCCATCATCCATAGTGAATAGACCAAAGGTTGCATCCTTGGTGCCATATTGTGAAAGAAGCTTATCAACAGACTTTGCATAAATTTCGGCTGGTTTTTTGCCCTCTAATAGCCACAGAGACATATCTAAGCTATGGGTTCCAGAAACAACCATTGGGGTTAAATTTTGCCTCTCATTTGTTCGTCTAACCGTAGCAATTGGTACCATGGAATTCATAAAAGCACGTGTAACAACTGACGTAACGTCTCCAATTCTACCTTCTTGAAGTCGCTGTTTTACCGTTAAAAAGCGTCTTCTGAATCTTTGTGTATAGCCCATCACAGCATTTAAGCCTGCTTCTTCGATGGCAGATAAAATTTTTGCTGATTCCTGGATATCTGTTGCGAGGGGCTTTTCGATAAATAAACTAGCTTTAGCTTCTACAGCAGCCATCGTTGGGCCAAAATGATGATTTTCATCGGTGGCGATAATAACTGCATCTACCTCAGTTCTAGAGAGAAGTTTGTTATAATCGTCGGTAAAAAAGTCGGCCTTTGCGTCTTTCTGTAATGCTTCTCCAAGTCCTGTATCTATGTCACACAAACCAAGCCAACCGATACCAGGATAATCACGCGCCATAATGGCTCTTATTCTGCCAATCGCGCCGCATCCAACTATTGCAAGCCCTATTTCTTTTTTGCCTATGTTGCTCATTTTTGAGGGTACTCCGATTTTTTTCTAAAAACATAATTCTTAACAAAAAAACATAATTGTAAAGTAGTTAAGATATTATATTTTTTGATGCTAATAGTTTTTAGCTAGTTCCGCAATGTAATGATAAACAGTTCGGAGTCCCATTGCTTCACCACCTTTTGGTCTGCCTGGCCTACTATTTAGATTCCAAGCCATTACGTCAATATGTGCCCAATTTAATTCTTTTCCAATAAATTTCTGCAAAAACAAAGCTGCTGTTATAGCTCCGCCATAGCCTGATTGTCCTGTGCTTGAAAGTGCTGATGTTTCAGTCTTTAAAAATCTTTCATAAGGAGCAAATAGCGGCATCTGCCAGAGAGGGTCATCTATTTTCTCACTAATTGAAACAAGTTTTTTAGCAGTTTTAGTCTTATTGCAAAAAAGTGCTGGGCACTCTGTTCCAAGCGCTACTCTTGCCGCTCCAGTTAGAGTGGAGAAATCAATTACAAAATCTGGGTTTTCTTGTTTAGCGTGGAAAAGTGCATCTGCCAATACTAATCGTCCCTCCGCATCAGTGTTGCCTATCTCTACAGGCATACCCGAAGCAGTTTCAATTATATCAAGTGGTCTCATGGATTTTTCCGACACTGAATTCTCTGCTGCAGGAATTAAGACTCGAAGTTTTACGCGAAGGTTTGTTTCCATAATAGCAGAAGCTAACCCTAATGCATGAGCAGCACCACCCATATCCTTTTTCATAATCTCCATGGCTTTTGATGGCTTTAGGTCAAGGCCTCCAGTATCAAAAGTAATACCCTTTCCTATTATAGTAATTTTTGGACCGTTTGTTCCCCAGTTAAAATCAATTAGGCAAGGAGGTGTCTCTGCAGCATTACCAACAATATAGATTGCGGGGGCATGTTTTTTTAAATCTTTACCAGAATATAAAGTATATTGAGCTGAAAATTTGTTCGCAAGCCGAGAACTAATATCAGCTAATTGAGTTGTATTTAAAAAGTTTGCTGGCAAATTGATAAGGTCTCTGCATAGATATATTCCCCTAATTAACGCTGTGATATTTTCCGACCCCGGTGCGTATAACTTTGCCAATTTGCATTTTTCTTTTTTATTACTTTTATTTTGCTTTGGCTGCGCTTTGTATTTGCTCTCAGGAAAGTCATATTTATATTGTGCTAAGCCCCATCCCAAGTAAAACTGGTCTTTTTGTAAAATTTTATTGTAACTCTCAAGTTTCCAGACGCCGCTGGGGCATTTCTTGGCTACATTAGCTATCTGCCAAATGTTTTCCCAATTATACACATCTAAAAACTTATCACCGTTGTTTAGATTGGAGGAAGTTTGTTCTGCAATTATCAATAAGGCAGCTTCAACAATACCGGTTTTGTTTGGAAGTAGCAAAAAATTGCCTGTTTCTGGTTTGAACTCATTTTCATTTATCCAAGATTTCCAAAAGGACGATTTGGTTTCAACCCATTTTTTAAATTCAGAAGAATTTATTACATAAAGCACTCTATTTTCAATGTCATCATTTGTTAGGCCAGTCTCAACCTCGAAAAAATTCATAATCATTTACCTATCTAAAGCAGAACTTTATAGCTTAAACTCTCTTTTGTAGATTAAGCGATTTGAAAACGTTATAAAATTAAAGTTTTTTTTATTTTATAAATTATTTTTTTGAAATCCAAGAGATATAACTATAAATGGATTAAACCACTTCGTATTTTAATTTTTTAGCTAACGGACGTGTTTAGTTGTTATATTCTGGTTATGAAATAGTTGAGATAACAAAAAGAATTAGTAATCATCGGATTAGTCTTTGGCTACTATTAATTTGTGCTAGCTTAATGATTTTGATTGGGCATGGTTCAATCGAAGTATTGGACCGCGATGAGGCGCGCTTTGCACAAGCAAGTAAGCAAATGGTTCAAACGGCTGACATTATAACTGTTAGATTTCAAGAAGAACTGCGAGCCAAAAAGCCAATAGGTATATATTGGCTTCAATCTGCTTCAGCATCATTATTTGGAACTGATAAGATTTCATCCTATCGTTTTCCAAGTTTGCTCGGATACATTTTAAGTATTGTTCTGAGCTTTTTATTTGTAAAAAATTTATGGCCTGACTCAGGATATTTACAGCAAATAGTTCCGTCTTCCTTGTTGGCCTGCAGTTTAATAATACTTGCTGAAGCACATATTGCGAAGACAGACTCAATTTTGTTGAGTTTAATTTTGGCACAGCAGTTCTCACTTTGGTTATGTTACAAAAATAGGTTCAATATTAATGCTTCTTCCTCTGCAACAAAGTGGTTTTGGATATCAATGGCCTTCGCCATTTTGGTCAAGGGCCCGATTGCACCATTTTTGGCATTTGTTACAATATTCGGATTAATTATCATTGATCGAGATTGGAGTTGGTTGAAGCGTCTTAATTTTTTATCTGGTTTGTTAATTATCGGATTTATCTGCCTTCCTTGGGTGTTGGCAGTTTCATTTGCTACAGAAGGTGTTTTTCTATCTCAGGCAATTCAAACTGACTTTTTGCCAAAGCTTAAAAGTGGTCAAGAATCACACGGAGCACCTCCAGGTTTATATTTATTAACTATTCTACTATTTGTATTTCCTGCATCTATATTTTTTGGTGCTTTATTTAGAACTAATGCGCAATTCTGGCGTTCTGATGCGAGCAGATTTTGCCTTATTTGGTTGCTGAGTTATTGGCTGATAATTGAATTAATTCCAACAAAACTTCCGCATTATATTTTACCTATTATTCCTGCGTTAATGATGCTTATTGGAAGAGCTATTTTTATTCCGATATCCGAAATTAAATGGCGCAGAAGAGCTGAGATAATAATGTCTTTTCTATCATGTTTGTTTGGGATTTTTCTACTTGTTGGGGGTTTATGGGCTTCTGCAAAATTTGGAGCAGAAAATGGTGCTTATGCCTTTGCTTTTGTAATTTTTGGAATGCTTCTAATGGGAGGAATTTTTTTTGCTAGCTTTAAATGGATTAAGAATGATACACGCGAAGTCACAAAGAGAGGTCAATATATCTTTTTGGCCTGCATTCTTGGGATTATTTTTAATTGCATATTTTTTTCTGGTATAATTGGGAATCTAAAGTCTTTACATGTTGCCTCCTTAATCGAAGAGAAATTGGAGAAACTACCTGGTAAGAAAAAAATTATTGCCTTAGCTGGTTATCACGAGCCATCCACTGTCTTCACGTTAGGGGAAGATATACTATTAATTAACACAGAAGAAGCAGCGCTGTTGCTGGCAGAAGCCCCTGAGGCAATAATAATTGTGGAGTCCCGGCAAATAGATCAGTTCAAGTCTGCTGCCTCGAATTTAAATGTGGTATTTCACCAGTCATCACAAATTAAAGGGTTCAATATTTCTAAAGGGCAATTTATTGAATTGTACCTAATGTCTTCGATTAAGTTTGACGATAAGGATTTGAACAGCTAAGACCAGTAAAAACTATCTGAAGAACTTCTTTCATGGCTCAATTTATAACTTACTCTCCAAGTAAATCTAACGTCATAAAAGCGCCAGAAATTTCGGTACTAGTTCCCGTGATGAATGAGGCAGGAAACATTCGAGCATTAATTGACGAAATATGTGATACTTTTCGAGAGAGGAGATTTGAGATCATTTATATTGATGATGGAAGCACAGATGAAACTATATTGGAGTTGCAAACTTGCTTGTCACAAGTGGAAGAACTCCGTGTCTTTCGTCATAAACGGCGGAGTGGTCAAAGCGTTGCAATACGAACAGGTTTGCTGGCATCAAGAGCGCCGTTGATTGCAATTTTAGACGGAGATGGTCAGAATATTCCCCATGATTTGCTTAAATTAGAGGAAGCCCTTCTCTCTTTGCGCCCTAAAAGCGGCATGGCAAGTGGAGTTAGGCAAGATAGAAAAGATTCTGCTATTAAGAAATTTGCATCTCGCAGAGCAAGAAATGTAAGAAGCTGGCTTTTAAAGGATAGCCACCCAGATTCAGGTTGTGGAATTAAGATTATTGATAGGGAAGTTTTTTTAAGACTGCCTTTTTTTAACCATATGCACAGATTTATGTCTGTTTTAGTTCTAAGAGAGGGCGCTGTAGTAATCGAAGTTCCTGTTGGTCATCGTGCTCGTGACAAAGGCGAATCCAAATATGGTATTTTAGATAGATTACTTGTGGGTATTTCTGATATAATCGGGGTCATGTGGTTACTAAGGCGAGCAAATCATCCTGAGGAAGTCACGGAAATAACCCAGAATAATTTAAAGAAAAATTCAAACAATAATACGATTAAGTAGATGCTGGATGTCATTTCAGAAATTATAGGCAGTACCGCACTAATAGCGGGCAACTTTTTATACAGCCTTTTTCCATTTTTCCCAGTCTCAATAGCAGAAAACCCAGCAACAATTATGGTTATAGTAGGTTTTGGAGGACAGTTTTTATTTGCTATGAGGTTTATAATTCAATGGATAAAATCCGAAGGAGAAAGAAAGTCCGTTATTCCCCTTGCATTCTGGTATTTTTCGATAGGTGGAGGATTAGTGCTTTTATTTTACGCACTTTGGCGCAAAGACCCTGTTATTATTTGTGGTCAAGGTTTGGGGCTTTTTATCTACGCACGAAATTTGTATTTTATATACCGAAACTCAGCAAGGTAATTTATTAAATTAAAAAAACCACATTACAAACTAGTATTGCTCATCTTAAGCAAGATGTTCCATTCATTTCGTGAAACTGGAACTACGGAAAGACGAGATTGACGCACAAGAGCAAAATTATTTAGTGAGGGCTCACTTTTTATTTCAGAGAGTGTAACAGGTTTTTCTACCTCTTTTACGGCAACTACCGTCACCATACCAAAGCGTCCTGTAGGGTCAGTAGGGTCTAAATGCCATTTTTGTGCAACACGAACGATACCGACGATACGTTTTTCAATCACTGAGTGATAAAAAAAACCAAGATCGCCTATTTCCATTGCTTTCATATTATTACCTGCTTGATAGTTTCGTACACCATCCCAGCCCTCGCCTTCATCTCCTTTCGCTAATTGATCGCTAAATGACCAGGTGTTAGGTTCTGATTTAAATAGCCAATATGCCATGTAAGCCTCTTTAATTTTTTGTTTTTATTTTTAATTGTGTTGAGAAAATATTTAGTAATCCTATTCTGTATTTGCTGCTCGAGCTAATAAGGCGTTAATTTCACTCTCAATAAGTTCTTTACGTTGCAAAATACGATGAACAGCTTGTGAGATAGGCAATTCGATATTTTCATAAAGAGCTCTTGCATTAAGAAGTTCAGCAGCTTTTTTGCCTTCAGCTAACTTTTGGTCAGGAGTTTGGTTTTTTGCAATTGCCATACCGAATGCCATATTTCGTGAATGAGGACTAGAGCAAGATAACACTAAATCTCCCATACCTGCCAACCCATTAAGTGTTTGAGGCCTTCCACCAATTTTAACAGCTAGTCGGGTAATTTCAGCAAGTCCACGTGAAACTAAAGCTGCGCGTGCATTATCCCCGAGTTCGAGACCGGTAGCTATACCTGCCGCTATCGCAATAATATTTTTTACCGCACCACCTACAGCAACTCCTGTAATGTCATCCCCTATGTAACATCTTAAATAGCTTGCTTCGAAATAATCAGCTATTTTAGTTGAGAGTGTGATAGACTGAGAGGCTATCATAACTGCTGTTGGTTTATTTGATATTACTTCATCAGCAAAAGAGGGACCACTAATTAGTCCATAGGAATAAAAGTTATCAAAATTTGAATCTATCCATTCGGGTAGAAATATCCCACCCTTTTCAGGGTGTGAAAATAATCCTTTCCCCGAAAAAAGAATTACTGAATTTAATGATGCGTATTTCTCAATCATTTCGACAACTTGAGCAGTTTCTGATAGAGGAACTGCAATTACAATAAGATCAGTAAGGCTAAGACAATCTGGATTTGTTGTTGATGGTATAGGGTGCTCTAGTTGAACTTGAGGTAATGCTATAAGACTACCCTGATTTAGTGCATCCGCGGTTTCTCGTCTTCGAGTGAGGACAGTAACATTGTTGTTAGCCTTTAGAAGTTGGTCTGCAAGCGCGCCACCCCAGCTTCCGCCGCCAATAACAACAACGTTCTTAGTTTTAGACATTTTATTTTTCATTGTCTTACTCCCCGCCCTGGAGGTGGTGAAGCTTTTTGGTCCAATGGCCACCGTGGTTTTGGAGCAAAATCAAATTCTGTGTTTTCCCCAATCATATGATATTCCATTCCTACCCAAGCAATCATTGCAGCATTATCTGTACAAAATTCTAAGGGGGGTAAAATCATATTAAAATTCTTTGATTCAGCGAGGCTTTTAAGGTTTTTTCTAATTTCGTTGTTTGCGGCTACACCGCCAGCAACGACAAAAGTCATTTTGTTTTCCTCGCTAATAGCAGAAGAAGCAAACCTTTCCATAGCTATTTCAGAACGACTAATAAGAGAGCTAGATATTGTTGCTTGCAGACTAGCTGCAAAATCAGCGGTTGGAATGGGTCCTGAATGTTTTGATACTGAATTTGCAAGGGCGGTTTTAATTCCAGAAAAAGAGAAATGACAATCACGATATTGTTGCCTTGGTATAGGTAATTTTATTGATTCTGGGTTTCCAGTTTTAGCGCATTTTTCAATTGCTGGCCCACCAGGATAGCCAAGTCCTAAGAGCTTTGCTCCTTTGTCAAAGGCTTCCCCAGCTGCATCATCTAATGTTGTGCCATATCTTTCATACTGACCTAAAGAGTTGATGCTTAATAGTTGTGTGTGACCACCAGATACAAGCAACAACAAATAAGGAAATTCCAGCTTATGGGTAAACCGAGCCGTCAATGCATGGCCTTCAAGATGATTGATTGCATAATATGGCAAGTCTCTTGCAAATGCTAATGCTTTGGCTGTCATTGTTCCAATTAAAACGCCACCTATTAACCCTGGTCCACCTGTTGCAGCAATGCCATTAATTTTTTCGAGCGTAAGCCCTGACTGTTTCAAAGCTTCTGTTATCACAGGCCTCATGGCGGATAAATGTTCTCTTGCTGCGACTTCTGGAACAACCCCGCCATTAGGGGCATGAATGGAAGCTTGAGAAGCTATAACATTGGCTAAAATATCTCCATTTTGGTTAATTATTGCGCAGCAAGTTTCATCACAACTGCTCTCAATTCCTAATATGATTGATTGTTTTGTCATTTTTTTCCTTTGAAAACTCCTGTCATACTATTAGACAGGATATATGCAAGACAAGAAAAATTCTAAAAACTCTTCTCCGATAAGGATTGCTACCCGGAAATCAAAGCTCGCTATGGCGCAAGCTAATCTGGTAGGTGATTTAATTTCACCTGTTGAAGCAGAATTTATTGGCCTTTCAACACCAGGAGATAAAAGCCTTTCAAAATCGTTGGTTGAAATTGGCGGTAAAGGTGTTTTTGTTAAAACGCTCGAGCATGCATTATTATCTGGTAAAGCGGACTGTGCAGTGCATTCACTTAAAGATATGGAAACGCAATTCGCATCAGGCACTCACATTATATCTGTTTTGCCAAGAGAAGATCCAAGAGATGCAATTCTGGGTGCCAAAAGTCTCGATGAATTGCCTATAAAGGCAAAAATTGGTACAGCGTCAGTCAGACGAAAAGCACAACTATTAAAGTATAGGCCCGATTTAGACATTCAACTTTTAAGAGGCAATATCAATCGAAGGATAGCCTGTCTCGAAAATAAGGAATATGACGCAATAATTTTAGCAGTTGCTGGATTAAAGAGACTAAATGTAAAAATATCCTATAAACCAATTGATATTGATAAAATGCCACCTGCCGCCTCTCAGGGAACAATAGCAATACAGATTTTTCGACAACATCCAAATCATGACCGACTGCAGGAGATTTTTTCACGTTTGCATTGTCATAATACAGGTCAGTGTGTTACAGCAGAGCGCTCGGTTTTGTCTTACCTTGATGGTTCCTGCCGAACACCGATATCCGCTTATGCTCATATTGACCAATCTCATAAATTGCAACTTCAGGCACATATTTATTCACCAAATGGAGATAAAAGTTATTCTTCTTTTGCTTCTGATGAGCCGGAAAACGCTGAAAAATTGGGTGTAAAGATTGCAAAAGATCTTCTATTTAAATGTGGTGGTACTTCATTTATAGCAAGGTAAGGGATTTATTTTAGTTGAGGAATTAAATTAGCTATATGATTGTTATTATTCGAGATATTGAAGCTGCAACAAATAACGCTGATTCATTGATAGCCTCTGGTATTGACGCAATTCCGCTTGCAGTATTATCCCATATGCCCGTTGAATTGGAACCTAATGTATTAAATGTCTCTTATCAGGCAATAATTTTCACCAGTAAATACGGTATTTTAAATTATGATTCATTTTTCAACCTTCCGACCTGGTGTGTTGGGGATATAACAGCAAAAGTCGCTAAAAATATTGGATATACTAATGTTATTTCATCTTCAGGTAGTGCTCTCAGTTTAGCAAATGATATTTCAAATAATTTAAATAGTGAAAAAGGGCCGCTATTATGGGTATCTGGTGCTGATATTGCGTTTGACATAAAAGCTTATTTGAACACAAAGAGGTTTAATATTACAAGAGCCATTAGTTATCAAATGACCTCCGTCAGTCGTCTAAATAAGTCGTTCATAGAGCTGGTAAAATTAAAAAAAATAAAAGGGGTCGTTATTCTATCCAAGAGAAATTTTCATTGTTTTAGGGAATTGATGATCGCTGAGGGTATTTGGGAACACCACCGGAGGTGGCAATTATTTACATTTCAGCAAATTCCTTTTACCGCAGAAGAGACATCATCATTTGCAGGGACAATAAAATCAAATACCGCAAGCTTTGAACACTTGTTTAACTGTATAAAAGATTGGTATTCTACTTATAATGAATCTAATAGGTAGAAATATTGAATGAAGGATAATGAAAAAGATGCATCCAAAGCAGTGATTGAAGGCGAAGCCGTTATAAGTCCTGGTCGGAAAAAAGTGTCTAGCAAAAGTCCTAGTAGAAGAAAAACCTCCGCTAATGAAAAGCCATTAGAGTCTGAGTTGTCAGAAAACGTGGATAATGATTCGAAAGTAGATAATCAGTCTAAGAATAACCAGTATGGTTTTTCCCAACTTAGGAAATTATTTTCGCTGAGAAACATTAGTGTTTTGATTGTTTTTATATCTGCAATAACTGGCGGGTGGATATGGACGTCTTACAAGAATTTAATTCCTGCACCTCAAGAAAGCCCGGAACTCTCAAGCATATTGGACCAAGCCACAGAACGTTTATTGGAAACTGAGAAGCAATTGAATGAATTTAAAATGCAAATAAACATTTTAGAATCAGAGATTGAAATGCTTAAAGAGCAAATTGGTCAGCAAACACAGAATGATACGCTAGGTTCAGTATCCTCTCAGCTTAGTCAATTAAGAAATATGTTTGATGAATTAGATTCAAACATGGCCCCTCCGCAAATACAGACTATTGCAGTAGAGAAACTTTCAAGTTTAAAAGCAAAGAGAATAATTCATTTAATAGAAGTTCTATGGCTTGATAGTCAAATTGGAAGAGACCTAACTACATATCCTTCAGTTATTCAAAAACTTAAAAAAATTTATGCTGATGAAAATGAACTTTATGACTATCTTGGTCTAGTTGATAGGGCGCTGAGCGGAAATTTATCTAGCCACGCTATCATGCTATTTAATCTTAACCGTGATTTATCAGAAGATATGGGGAATGCTGAAACATCAAAAAGTGTGTCAAGTTTAAATAAAAAGACAGATAGCGAAAAAGAACAAGATGAATTTATTGCTCAAGAGTCTGATAGTTTTTCTTGGGCACAATATTTTGCCGGATTAGTAAAATTTCAAAAGATTTCAGAAGAAAACGACTCTTCAAAAATAAGTAAAAACAAAGAAAGAGAAATAGTGACAGCTAAGGAAGGCGTCGCAAAACTCTCTACATCTTTAAAGCCCAAATCGATAGAAACCATGTCCGAGGCAATTTCTTACCTTACACTTGTTCTGGATAATGGTAACTCGGAATTAAATCCAGAGCAGATTAACAAACTAAACTTTTATTTGGTGCAAATTAAATCAAGGTTGCAGGTGGATAAAATGATTGATGATATTCATCAAAGCCAAGGAATGTTATTCTCAAGAGAAGAGAAATGATAATAATACTTCGCTTAATTCTTATCATCGCCTTAGTGGCGCTTGTAGTAAGTTGGCTTGCTAAGCAAACAGGCTCAAGCCAGATACAATGGTTGGGATATCAAATAGAAATTTCAACAAGTCTTTTGGTAAGTTTAGTTATCTTGTTCGCTTTTTTTGTAATGCTATTTGACAGGATTTTCCGCTTTATTCGTAATTGGCCTAAAATGTTATCATATGGATGGCAATTTAGACGTAAGACAAATGGAGAACGTTCTCTTAGTCTTGGCTTTGTCGCTTTAGCCGCCGGAGATAGTCGTTCTGCACAAAAGCAGGCAAAAAAGGCAGAGAAATTGCTAGGAAAAGGACTTCTCCCGGATTTGCTAGCCGCACAGGCAGCTCATCTTTCCGGGGATGAAAATGCTGCTAGACGTTATTTTGCTCAACTATCAAAACAGAAAGATACAGCCTATTACGGTTTAATAGGAATAATGAATTTACAATTCCAAAACAAAGACACAGAGCGAAGTTTGGAAGCAGCTAAAAAAGCATTGAAAATACAACCTGACTCTACGGCCGCACTAACTCATATTTTTTGGAGGGAAATCGAGGCCAGAAATTGGAAGAGGGCCTTAGAAATAATTGTACTTTTAAAACCACAACTAGCAAATTTTGCAGAACAGAAAGAACAGTTTAAGAATAGGGAAATCGGATTATGCTATCTGGTTGCCGACAATGCTTCTGAGGAAAACGAAAAAATTATCTTTTTAAAGCGAGCTTTAAATATAAATGACTCAAATATAGCCTGTCGGATTGCTTTAGGTCGATTGTACCATAAAAAAGCGATGATAAAGCAAATGATTAAAGTTGCGGAGCGAGGTTTTATTTTAAATCCGCATCAGGAATATGTTGATTTATTGAGGACCAAGTTTACCAGTAACACATCAAAATTTATTGCTCGTCTTACCAAACTGGCTCGTCAGAGTGAGCATAAAATAGATGCTTACAGGTTAGTTATCTCAGTCTCTCTTGATGCAGATATACTTCCGCCTGCAAGTAGTTTATTATCTGATATACCTATAAATGAAATGACTAACGAAGATTATTTGCTTACCTCGGAACTAGCAGAAAAACAAAATGATCCAGTGCGTGTAAAAAATGCTCTTCAGGAGGCTGCGCGTGCGCCCAGAGGCAAAGCCTGGCGATGTTCTTCTTGTTATACAATAACCGCACAATATGAAGCGGTTTGTCCAAAATGTAATGATATAGGAATGATTGATTGGGCAAACGAATCACATAATATTGTGAAAGCTATCACAGCGCCAATAGAACTGTAATGCTATAATTATAGTGCTGAAATTACTCTAATATCGTGATTGGATAAGATTTCCTTTCCTTTTTGCTAAATTCATGGGTATTTTCTGGATAGGAGCTTTTTGCAATATTACACTATCAACTATTATGTAAAAAGACGTATTTAAATGGGAGACAAATATGAAAAAAATTATTGGTGTTTCTGCTGCTATGTTAATGCTGGCCTCTCCAGCTATAGCAGAGGACGTAAAAATTGGTATTTCTCTTGGTTTTACGGGACCTTTAGAATCACTTGCACCTGCAATGAATAATGGTGCGCAGATGGCTATTGCAGAGGTAGCTAAGAGTAAATCTTTACTTGGTGGTAGTAACGTTGTTGCTGTGACTGGAGACTCGACATGTGCAGATACAGCTGCTGCTGTTGCGACGGGAGAAAGATTAGTAACTGCTGAAAACGTAAACGCAATTGTAGGAGCGATGTGCTCAGGAGCTACTCAGGCAGTATTAGAAGGCGTCGCGATGCCAAATGGTATAGTTATGATTTCTGGCTCAGCGACCGCTCCGGTTTTATCAACGGTAGAAGATAATGGCTTATTTTTTAGAACTGCTCCATCAGACGCTCGTTCCGCAGAAGTTCTAGCTGATATCCTCAAGGAGGAGGGTTATAAGTCAATTGCTATAACTTACGTCAATAATGATTATGGTAAAGGATTGGGTAGTGCAATCGAGAGTAATTTTGTTGCTGGTGGTGGCTCTGTAACTATCAATGCTGGTCATGAAGAAAATAAAGGTGATTACAGTGCAGATGCTGCTGCTCTAGCGCAAGCTGGGGGAGATATTCTTGTTGTCGCAGGTTATGCTGATGGAGGTGGTGGTACCATAATCCAAGAGTCATTGGATAGAGGTTCCTTTGAAACGTTCTTTTTACCGGACGGAATGTATGCTGATAGCTTAACTAAAACCTTCGGCTCACAGATTGATGGATCATTTGGAGCTTCTGCAGGAACAGATAGTCCAGGTGATGCAACATTCAAAACGTTATTTGCGGATGCTGGACACGAGTATAATGTTTATGCAGGTGAATATTATGATGCTGCTGCACTTATAATGTTGGCGATGCAAGCTGCTGGATCTTCCTCCTCATCAGACTTGAAAGATCATGTAATGGACGTTGCAAACGCCCCCGGCGAGAAAATTTATCCTGGTGAATTGGCGAAAGCGATGAAGATACTCGCTGGCGGAGGGCAAATTGATTATGTGGGCGCTTCTGCAGTTGAGCTAATTGGTCCGGGTGAGTCTGGTGGTTCGTATCTTCAGTATGAAGTTAAAAATGGAAAATTTGAGACCGTCAAATACCGTTAATTAAGATTTGCTTTAAACGACCCAGTGACCACTGGGTCGTTTTTTTTTACCGAAATATTTCTCTAAATAATACAGCAATCGTGTGATCATAAAATGCTTACAATACAACATTTAGAAAAATGGTTTGGTGGAATTCACGCTGTAAATAATGTATCTCTTACTTTCGAGACAGGGAAAATTACAGGTCTAATTGGACCAAATGGTGCTGGAAAAACTACTCTGTTTAACGTCATCGCAGGACTTCATTTCCCAACTTCTGGTAAGGTATTCCTTGAGGAAGAGGAAATCACAGGACTTCCACCTCATCAATTATTTGCAAGAGGTGTGTTACGCACATTTCAGGTTGCTCATGAATTTTCAACCTTGCCTGTTAGAGATAACCTAATGATGGTTCCCTCACAACAAACGGGTGAAAGATTATTGAATGTCTGGCTAAATTCAAAAAAAATAAAAAAGGAGGAAGAACAGTTAAAAGAGAAGGCAAACGAGGTATTATCATTTCTCAATTTAGAAACGCTTGCAGATGAGCCAGCAGGAAATTTGTCAGGTGGCCAGAAGAAACTGCTTGAGCTTGGAAGATGTATGATGGTTGATGCAAAGATAGTATTTTTAGATGAAGTTGGTGCTGGGGTGAATAGAACCCTTCTAAATCATCTTGGCGATGCAATAATTCGCCTAAATAGAGAGAGAGGATATACCTTTTGCATGATAGAGCATGATATGGAGTTTATTGGTAAATTATGTGATAGCGTAGTTGTGATGGCAGAAGGAAGCGTATTGGTAGAAGATAGTATAAAAGCAATAAAAGAAAATCCAGATGTGATCGAAGCATATCTAGGCAGAGGGATGAAAAATAAATCATGATCACTGTTAATATAATTTCATTGGATAGTTTTGAATGACCTTTTTTGAAGGAAAAAATATGTATGCGGGATATGGTGCAACAATGATATTAAATGGATGTTCTATCTCGGTTGATAAAGGGAAGATTACTGTGATCGTTGGTCCCAATGGAGCTGGTAAATCAACAGCAATGAAAGCATTATTTGGCATGCTTCCCCTATCAAGAGGGTCTATTACTTTTGAAGGGAAAGATATAGTGCATCTTCGTCCTGAACAACGGGTGATGTTGGGAATGGCCTATGTTCCGCAAACTAGCAATGTATTTCCTTCTATGACGGTTTTAGAAAACTTAGAGATGGGCGGATTTATTCGTGTTGACGATTTAAGCTCTACGATAGCTGACATTTTTGATTTATTTCCAATTTTAAAAACTAAGCAGGGGCAAGCTGCTGGAGAGTTATCAGGTGGACAGAGGCAGCAAGTTGCTGTAGCGAGAGCTTTAATGACCCAGCCTAAGATTCTAATGCTAGATGAACCAACAGCGGGGGTATCACCTATTGTAATGGATGAGTTATTTGACAGGATAATTGACATTGCAAAAATGGGTGTTGCCATAGTTATGGTCGAGCAAAATGCAAAACAGGCATTGCAAATAGCAGATAGTGGATTTGTATTAGTTCAAGGTGAAAATAAGTTTACAGATACTGGTTCATCCCTTCTCGGTAATTCGGAAGTTAGAAAAGCTTTTTTGGGAGGCTGATTGCAATGATAGATTATATAAATGCAATTACGCTTCTTGCAAATTATATAATTGTTCCCTCCCTTGCTTATGGAAGTCAGTTAGCACTTGGCGCGCTTGGTATTACAA
>CACGLE010000015.1 GCA_902573725.1 uncultured SAR116 cluster alpha proteobacterium | reverse complement strand
AGCTTCGCGGCGGCGTTTCGTTGGTAGCGGCGCTAATAGGCGTTTTTGCAGTCCCGCAGGTTTTGTCAATGATATTAGGGCTTAGAAAACAAGAATATGTAGCCGAATATAAATCCGAAAAAGGTGTCGTTCTCAAAACAATACTAAAAGTATTATCAAAGCCTGTACACTTTCTTCGGTCGGCTAGCATTGGAAGCTTCATTGGTATATTGCCAGGGGCAGGAAGTCCTATCGCCGCTATCGTTTCTTATAACGAGGCTGTTCGGTGGAGTAAAAAGAAGGATGAATTTGGCAAAGGGAATATTCATGGGGTAACAGCATCTGAAATAGCCAATAATTCAGCTGCTCCAGCTGCTATGATCCCATTAGTTACGTTAGGAGTACCAGGCTCTTCTCCTGCCGCTGTAATAGCTGGCGCACTTATGCTCCGTGGATTAAATCCAGGACCAGAACTTTTTGCTACCGATGGAACGTTAGTATATTCTTTCGGATGGTCACTTTTTATTGCAGGTATCGTTGTATTTTTTATTGGAATGCTAGCTACACCACTTCTGGTTAGAATTATTAAGATACCTCTTCGACTGTTAGCCCCCCTCATTATGTTTTTAGCCATAATTGGTGCATATGCTATTCGAAACAATATATTTGATGTCTATTTAATGCTCACAATCGGAATTTTTGTCTTTTTGGTTCGACGAATTGGATTCCATCCTGGCCCTATAGGATTAGGATTTATATTAGGGCCGATCATTGAACCGTCATTGGTTCAAGCTCTATATATTTCCGACGCTTTGGGTGTTGGAAAAATTTTCTTTAGTGGCACTATTAATATAACATTAATCAGTTTGTCAGTAATCTCGGTTTCAGCGGTTGCTATATCGAGAATTAGAGCTCGGAAGCTGGCAAAAGTTAACAGCTAATATAAAAGAAAAACACTTAATATGACGAAATTTTTTAAATTATTCCAAGATACTGATTTTTTAACAGGCTTATTGACCCTTGCGATTGCCTCTTTTAGCTATGCTGGTATTGGTGACGATATGAAAGATTGGGTGTTTCCTTTAATGGCCTGTTATACCCTATTTTCTATTTCAGGAGTATTTTTAATCAAATCCCTAATAAAATTTTTTCAAAATAACATTGAAAAAAATATAATTATATCACAAGAGCAATTTCCTTCAATTCTCAATGTGATTTTTTTCAGTTTAATTGTATTTGGCTTTTTAATTGCCCTTTTTGTTTTTGGTTTTTGGATAGCCAGCCTTTTATTGTTATGGGTGAGCATAAGTTATTTTAGCGTTGAAAAAAACGTTCCGACGTATATCAAATCGCTAGTAATTTCGTTGATTGCATGTGGCATAGCCTATATTGTGTTCACCCATATTTTTTATGTGCCATTTCCAGAATCTCGCATTTTTGGATAGATATTTCTAAATCTCATCAGATAATTCAAAAAATAATACAGGTTTAATTTTATTGCATAATACGAAATGACCTAGGAATAAATTATTAATGGAAATTATACAGTCACTTATCGTATTTCCTGATGAGCTAACATCAATTCAAATTTCTTCATTAGTTTTTGTCTCTTTTTTAACCTGTTTCTTCAGTGGCATTATTGGAATTGGGGGAGGACTGATTTTATTGGCGTTTTATGCCACAGTATTGCCAATTACCGCTGTTATTCCTATTCATGGTTTTCTTCAATTCTGGAATAATCTTTGGCGTGCTGTTTTAACTAGGGACTATCATGCCCCAATTTTACGAAGCTTTTTTTGGGGGTTTTTACTTGGCACTGGGATAAGTATGTTATTTGTAGTAAGTCTATCTGCTCCTGTTTTACAAATAAGTATTGGTATTTTTGTTCTTTATTCGGTGCTTGGAAAAATCCCAGAATTATCAAAACGCTATTTATTCCTTGGCTCAACTATATCAATGATTTTATCATTTATTATAGGAGGCACAGCTCCTCTGATAGCAGCTATGCTCAATTCTTTCTCTTTACAAGCCAAACCGTTTATTTCCACACTCGCTCTAGTACTTGCTTTCCAGCATGGTCTCAAAGTCATTACTTTGGGATATCTAGGCTTCGACTTCTCAGAATATTTGTTTCTTATGATATGCGCCATTTTAGCAGGGATGGTTGGCACTTACTTTGGTGTCATGATTATGTTCAAACTACAAAATGATTTTCTAACAAGAGCGGTAAAAATAGCGCTAATTTTATTAGCATTGAGGTTGATTTACCTTGGAGTAACTTCTTTTATTTTTCCATAAATGGTTTTTTCTCAATTATTATAAAGACCCAAAGTTCGTGCTTGCAACTTAAGTAATGATGAAATTGAAGTGAGATTTGGTGTTTCTATATTTAGATGTTGAGCCAACTCAATTAAAACTGTTACAAGAGGGTCAATCTCTAAGGGACGTCCCATTTCAATGTCTTGTCTTGTAGATGGTTTATGTCCGATTATTTTTCCTGCACCATTTATTCTATCTTCTATAGGAACCGCAAATCGTATTGACAACCTTTCGCCGATTTCCATACATTCCTGCATTATATCTCTGACAATTTTTCGTGTGAAGGGGTCTTCTGCAATTTTATCTAAAGATGCACCGGTTAGCGCACTTACTGGATTAAAAGAGCAGTTACCCCATAACTTAATCCAAATCTCATCTCTTATTCTTTTTTTCTGAGGCGCTTTGAGCCCCCCTTTTATCATCAGCTCGGATAAAATTTTCATTCTTTCAGTCATTTCTCCAGAAGGTTCTCCAAGTGAGATGCGCTCACCTTCAATGTGTGTAATTGTTCCAGGCTCACTAATCTCGCAAGCAGGGTATACAACACATCCTATAGCACGCTTTGCTCCAATCGAATTCCAAATTTTTCCATCTGGGTCTACAGACTGCAGATGTTTATTATCCAAATCTGTATTTGTATTAGCCTTAAAAAAATACCACCATGGCAATCCATTTACCGCGGATACAACTGCAGTATTTGACCCCAATAATGGATCGATTTCTTCTATAATATGAGTGATCCCATGTGCTTTTAGTGCAATGATTATGTAATCTTGTTCTCCAAAATCACTTGGCGCATTGCTCGCTTTAAGGTTGTAGTGGCGGGTTTCTCCTCTAATTTTAAGTTTTAAACCATGATTTTGAATAGCAGCAAGATGAGGCCCCCTGGCAATAAGGCTTACCTCTGCCCCCGCATCATGTAGACAAGCAGCTAAATATCCACCTATAGCTCCAGCTCCATAAACACATATTTTAACTGCCATTAGCTATCCTCTAAACCAAGTTTCTTTGCTAACCCCATTCGCTGCATTTTACCTGTTGCCCCTTTGGGAATCTCCTCTAAAAAACAAAAATGCTTGGGGATTTTAAACCGTGCCAACTTTTCACTTGCAAAGGCTTTCAACTCCGTTTCTGAGAGTTGTTGACCATCAGTGAGCACAACCGCCAGGCCAATTTCCTCTCCATAGGTTTTATCAGCTACAGCAAACGATACAACTTGTTGAATCGACGGATGTTCCATAAACACATTGTCAATTTCTAATGGGGAAATTTTTTCTCCGCCTCTATTAATGATTTCCTTTAATCTTCCTGTAATTTTTAGATACCCATCCTCATCAAATACACCTTGGTCACCAGTCCTAAACCAGCCATTAGTAAAACCTTTAGCATTTGCCTCCGGGTTGTTATCATAACCTGGAGTTACATTTTCTCCTTTAATACATACTTCTCCTTCATTTCCCTGTTGCAATTGAGTTCCTTCAGTATCCATAATGCATACCTCAGGACCAGCCGGCAAACCAACAAACCCAGCTTTTTGTATTTGGGGTGGTAACGGATTCGAGGTCATTTGATGTGCAGCCTCAGTCATTCCATATGCCTCTATTACTGGACAATTAAATAAATCAGCTAATTCTTCAAATACTGCAGGTGGTAGAGAAGCGGATGAAGACCTGATAAACCGCAATTTAAGAGCTTTAGCTCCATCTACCTGACGCTGTCCACGAAGCAGAATAGCTTGATGCATAGTTGGAACACCTGAATACCAAGTAATTTTTTCACTTGTTGCAAGGTCAAAAAATTTGAGTGCATTGAAACCTGGTGTACAACAAATGGAAGAACCAGAATATAAACTCGCACAAAGCACCGCTATCAATCCATGAATATGAAATAGAGGCATAATATTTAAAGAGTGGTCAGCTTCACTCAGCTTTAATGTATTTGAAATATTTCTTGCTGATGCGACTATATTTCCTTGAGTTAATGGAACAACTTTAGGCCGTGATGTAGTGCCAGAGGTATGTAACACTAGAGCTTCGGTGTTTTCTAAAGGTAAAGAAATATCACTGCTTGTATCAAACAATGAAAATTCACCAGCTTCAGCATTTTTTGAAACCTTAATTTCAGCTACTGGAATAGATAATTTTAGTGCAGCTTGCCTTACTGTATTACTACTACCTTCCTCAATCATTACTAATTTAGGTTTTAGATCTTCCAGATAGAACTCATACTCTGATTGTTTATATGCTGGATTTAAAGGTGCGGCAGACATAAACGAGGAAACTGCTAAAAATGCTGTTGCCATTTCGGGTCCATTAGGTAGCACAATAGCTACTCTGTCCGAATTAGTTAGACCTTGGCCAGCCAATTGACTACCAATTCGATCTACATGTTTAATAAGTGCTTCATATGTTAATGCTGGCCTATTAGGAGCTGTAATAGCAGAAAGATTTTTGGGGGCTGCATTTAACAAATTGTAAATATTTTTTTTGGACAATCGACTTGCTCCGTTCAATATGGAAATCTTATTTTATGATATAAAACAATGAGATATCATAATTAGGATTCCAAGAAATTAACATTATTTTATAAGCTCATTTGTTGAAATAATCCTTATTATGTGTAAATATTTTATATGAGTATTGTCCAGCAAATAATTTCTTTTTAATTATGGAGAAAATTCCCGTCTCTATCATTACTGGTTTTCTTGGAAGCGGTAAAACAACACTTTTGTCTAGATTATTAAATTCAGATGAATTGCAAAATGCAGCACTTATTATCAATGAATTTGGTGAAATTGGCATTGACAATCTGTTAGTAAAGTCCAGTGTAGAAAATACTCTTCTCCTGGAGAATGGGTGTGTTTGTTGCTCCATTAGAGGAGATTTATCTGACACCATATCTGGATTATTTTCCCAAGTACAAAATCAAGATATTCCTTATTTTGATATTATTTTAATAGAGACAACGGGGCTTGCACAACCAGGCCCTATTGTACAAACAGTTCAAACTGATATATCGATCAATAATAGATGTAGATTTGATAAGGTAATTACAGTTGTGGATACGCTTGCTATCGAACAGCAGCTTAAGCTTCATCAAGAGCCCTCTACACAGATAATTCAAGGAGACATTATATATCTCTCAAAAACCGATATTGCCAAAAATGAAAAAATAGAAAACGCTCATAATCTTATTACAACCCTCAACCCAACAGCATCGATAAAAGATAAATTAAATGCAACTGAGGTTAGAGAGTCTATTATTTCTCTGCATCTTCAAAATCATTGTTTTATTTGTGGGC
This sequence comes from uncultured SAR116 cluster alpha proteobacterium, assembly GCA_902573725.1. Classification (GTDB taxonomy): domain Bacteria; phylum Pseudomonadota; class Alphaproteobacteria; order Puniceispirillales; family Puniceispirillaceae; genus UBA5951. Next base: position 23,843 of record CACGLE010000015.1, on the reverse strand, counting down.
ATGATGAGCACTCACACCAACATGAACATTTAATTAAAGATGAAAACCACATATCAAGTTTTGATAATTGTTCTTTAAATTCTGAAACACCTCTTGATAAAGTTTCTTTTCTAAGATGGCTTTCAACCTTATATTCCTTTTATCCATTATCAATATTGCGGTTAAAGGGATTTGTCAGATTTAAAGGAACAAATGAGAGTTTTTTAATACAGGCTGTAGGTCCAGTATTCTCTGACATACAAAGTCTTGAAAACAACAATAATTCAACACTTAAGATATCTGTTGTTCTAATTTTTAAAGACCTAAATAGTGCAGAAATTCAAAATAGCTTCTCTCGACACGTTCTAAATAACTGATATTATTTGTATTATAAAATTTAATGCTTGTACGTTACCATTTTTGCTTTCATACTTTAAGTCCAAAATTAAAACATAATTTATTGGGAGGAAAAAATGAAAAACATTAAACGCTTTTTTTCGAGTTTAGTCATTGCATCAGCAATGGTATTATCAACTATTGGAATTAATGTTGCTTATGCTTATCCAACAGAGCCAATTCAGCTCGTGGTTCCATTTAAACCAGGCGGAGGGGCTGACAGAACATTTCGACTATTCGCTCCATATCTTTCAGAGGAATTAGGAGTTCCAGTTAACGTTGTCAACATTGCAGGCGGCGGCGGATGGGTTGCTTGGGCCCAAGCTGTAAAATGGGATGCTGATAAAGACGACCATAAATTACAAGTTGTTAATCTACCGCACGTTTTATCAATGTTAGACCCAAGAATGAAGCGCACGGAAACTCTAGAGGATTTTAACTTTTTAGCGTGGCACTCTCTAGACCCTTGTATTTGGGCAGTGCGAGAGGGAGATGAAAGGTTCCAGTCTTTGGCGGAATTTCTTGATTACGTAGCAAAAAATCCTAATGAAGTCATAATCAGTTCAACTGCTGTCGGATCAGATGATCATATGGGTATTGCTTTTGCTGAAAAGAATATTCCTGATTTTAAGGTCAGAAAAATTTACGCAAATGGAGATTCCAAAAAGATCCAAGAAGTATTAGCAGGCACATCCGATGCAGTGGCAGGAAATGTGGGATATTATGTTCCTCAATTCATGGAGGGTAAGTTACGTCCAATAGCGGTTCTTAGCGCTGAGAGATCACCTAACCTTCCTTCAGTGCCTACATTTGCTGAAGTGACAGGGCTTATGAATATCTCATATGCCGGTCGCACATTAGCTACTGCTCCTGGCTTATCCGAGGAAAAAAGAACTATTCTTTTAGATGCAATTAAACGTGCACTTGCTAATCCAGAGTATGTGATGAAAGAAATGAATAATAAAAATCCACTAATGTTTAAAGAAGGTGATGAGTTGTGGGCAACTCTTCGTTCATCTAAGGCAATGGTGGAAAAAGTTAAATTCTGGGAAATGGAAGAATAATTTTTAGATATTTTAAAAAGGCGGCTTTATCAGGTCGCCTTTTTTTTAAAAAAGGATAGATGATGATGCAAATTGTTATTCCATTAAAAATAGCTACATATTTAACGTCACTATCGTTTGTCTGCGTATCAATATTTTTTGGCTTAGAAAGTCTTAATTTTCCTGCAGGGGGTGAATTATTTCCTCTATTTTTATTTGGCTGTATAATTCTTTTATCCTGCTTACTCACGATAGAGTCATTTCTTAAAAAAACTAAACAGCAGTCGGTTCAGATTAAAATTGACTTTTTCACTTGGAAGCCACTGTTCGTTTCCATAGCTGTCATCATTCACGTGATTTTCATTTTTATTTTAGGATATTTCACGTCTTCATTTTTATTTTTAATAGGATGTTCAATTCTTATAGGTTTGCGCGATGCTCGCGCAATGGGTATAACCGCAATAGTATTATTTCCACTTATGTATGCTTTTTTTGAGGGATTCCTTAATGCAGGGCTACCTAAAGGTATTTTATTCTAGGATATAGAAGATGGATGTTGTTGCTCTTAACTATCTTGGAAATATATTTGACGTAGCAAATCTCCTTGCAATGTTGCTTGGTGTTTTAGTTGGACTTGTTATTGGTGCTATACCTGGATTAAGCCCACCAATGGCAATTGCATTAATGATACCGGTATCTTTCCAGTTTCCACCTGAGACTGCGTTAATTTTGCTGGTTTCCTGCTTTGCAGCTGGAATATATGGGGGATCATTTTCTGCCATTCTGCTCAGAGCACCAGGAACATCTGCTTCAGCTGCTTCATCTATTGAAGGGTATGAAATGACCAGAAGGGGAAAAGCTATCCAAGCAATAAGAATTTCGACATTTGCATCTGTCGTTGGGGGGATTATAAGCGGCTTTGTGCTCTTAATTCTTGCCCCACCTCTTGCCCAAGTAGCTTTATTATTCGGACCTGCAGAATATTTTTTAGTGGCCATACTCGGGCTAACCGCAATTGCGTCTGTTTCATTTGGTTCTGTTTTTAAGGGACTTTTATCTGGAGCATTTGGTCTTTTGATTTCTACAATTGGAATCGATCAATATTCTGGCTTTCCTCGCTTTACTTTTGATTTTGTAGGATTTGAGGCAGGACTTGGTATTCTTCCAGCAATTATTGGCTTATTTGCTTTTGCTCAAGCCTTGGAACTAAGTGAAGGAGAAGCAAAAAACACTATTTCTGGTGTCCAAAAATTAAGTTGGCGAATTTGGCCCGATTTGGGAGAAATTTTTCGCCTACGCTGGTCTTTAATTAGAGGATGGTCAGTTGGATTGGTCATGGGAGTAATACCTGCGGCAGGTGGAAGCGTTGCACAATGGATTGCTTATGCTTGGGAAATTCGTCGAGCAAAACCAGGTGATAAATTTGGAGAGGGTGAACCAAAAGGGTTGGCTGCAACAGAAGGCTCTAATAACGGTGTGACCGGAACCTCACTTGTTCCTATGTTTGTTTTAGGAATACCAGGAGGTATTTCAGCAGCAGTAATATTTGGCGCATTAATGATACATGGGCTTCAACCAGGCCTTCGCCTATTTAAAAACTCTCCTGAGATAATTTATACAATAATGTGGGGATTTATTGCAGCAAATGTTATTATGGGTTTCTTCGCAATTTTCCTCGCAAGAATAATGGCTTATCTCACAGTAATCCCTAGAGGTTTAATTGCCCCTCTTATTATGATCTTTAGTGTAATAGGAACCTATGCAGGCACCAATAACATTTATGATGTGTGGATTATGATCGGATTTGGAGTGATTGGATACTTAATGATGAAAACGAATTTCTCAACAGCTGGTTTACTGTTAGGATTGATTTTAGGACCAATTGCGGAAGATGGAATGCGAGACTTGTTAATTGTCTCTAACAATGCTCCGGTGAGTTATATCCTTACTAGACCTATTTCATTAGTATTAGTGGTTAGTATTGCTTTCATAATTTACATTTCCTTTAAGCCACAACCTTGGCAGGAAAAATAATTTTTTTGAACAAAAGAGGAAAATATGTCAGATACGCTTATCAAAAACATGACCCTACTCTCGCAAAATACACTTAATGGTTTTGGTGGAATAGGTGAGGGCGTGTCAATGCAAGTCACTCGAGATGAAAGAAGAATTATTTGGCTTGCACATGAGGGGGCGCCAAAAAACTTTACCGGCGTAGACGTAACTGACCCAAAAAATACTAAAGTTGTTTGCCAAACAGAATTACCACATATGAAAATGCGCTCCAATTCACTTGAAGTATGTGGTGATGTGCTTGCTGTTGCTTATCAAGTTTACGAAAAGGGGTTGGAGCCGGCAGGCATGGAACTATTTGATATTAGTAAACCAGAAGACCCCAAATCTATTGGTTTTCACTCGACAGCTGGACCTCATTCAAGGGGTATGCATTGTTTATGGTTCGTGGATAGTAAGACAGTACACTGTTCTAGTGGAGCACCTGATTTTGAGCCAAAACATCCAAGAGATGACCAATTCTATCAAATACTAGATGTGCAAAACCCAAGCAAAATTGAAGAAATTGGTAGATGGTGGATGCCAGGCTCAAAGATTGGAGATATTGAAGAGCTACCACCTCGTGTTAATCCAGAGGGCGGGGTTGATCCCATGGGAAGTGATGCATTTCGAGTACATAATGTAAATGTTTATGATGAACGTCCTGACAGAGCATATGTTGGTTACATCGATGGTGGAGTTTTTATTTTAGATATAAATGATAAATCAACTCCCAAAGTTGTAAGCAACTGGAATCCGCACAATCCTTATCCAGGTTTTTCTCATACTGCTCTGCCCTTATTTGATCGAGAACTCATTATTGTCACAGATGAGTGTATTAAGGACGATGGGGCAGATTGGCCAAAACTCACTTGGATACTGGATGCAAGAAACGAAAAGAATTTAGTACCAATCAGTACACTCCCATTGCCCCCTGTTGAGGAATTTGGAATTAAGGGAGGACGTTTTGGTTCTCATAACTTACATGAAAACCGACCAGGTCCATCTTTCAAAAGTGAAGAAATTTTAATCGGCGCTTTTTTTAATGCAGGTATCAGAATATATGATATTAAAAATCCATATCAACCCCAAGAGATAGCCTACTTTGTCCCCCCAAAACCAGCAAATTCGAGAGTTAACGCTATACAGATGAACGACGTATATGCCGACGAAAATGGACTAGTGTATGCAGTAGACCGCTGGTCAGGTGGATTATATGTTCTTGAAATGGATATTTGATAAAAGTAATTTCCATGTCTAGAGAAACGTCATCAATTCTAATTTATGGCATTTGTGAGACTCCATCTATTTTGTGGGATGCGCATAAAAATAATCCAAACGATATAGGCATAAACAGACAATATATATGTTTGGATAATGATTTATTAACTCTCAGGATAGGAAGTAGAGGCTGGCTTGAAGTAAAATCAGAACAGCTTTTACAATTTCAATCAGATAGAGACTTAAATACATTCACAAAAGAAATGCTTTTTTCTAAAGTCAATGCGTTTAATAAGCCAATAAAAAATGCTCTGATCTCCTATTTAGCTTGGGCGGAACATGAATGCCTTAAAATTAGCGAGAGCGGATTGTCAAATAATTTAGATCCTTTGTTTGCAAAGGCGGGCCAACTTTTTTTTAGTGTATTTTTGCCATTACCTCATCCAAAAATACCAGTAAGCGATAAAGAAGGACAATTTATTGGGGTAGCAAATTTTGATTTGGGCTTTTGCATTAATGGTAAAGTATATCTGCTTACTTTTTCAGAGGGTCAGTTCATTCGTAAAACTGAACGTGATCTGAGAAGAAAATTATTTGAAACCAGTAAAAGATTTGTTTTTCAAGATTTATCGAAACCACAGAATAACAATGTTTTTGATAAAGTATTTATAAGTCAATTACTCAATACAATTCCTACTTTAAAAGAATTTATCCCAAAAAAGGGATTACCACATGGAATTTATTATCCAGAATATTTAGAATTTAATCCCTAAAAAATATTAACCCTATGCTTTCTAAAACCTCATCCAGAAATTACGAAAAATTTAATTACCAGAGTTATGCAATTTTAGTTGCAATTTTATCAAAAAATTATTGTTGAAATACCTAGTGTAATAATTTGAGAATTTACACTAAAAGTATAGTATTTAGCATTTTCGGTGTCTTACATACCAAATAGAAAACTACACTGTTCCTAAAAGTACAAGAAATCACAGAAAACTTCCAACTTCGTTATTAATTATATATTGAAAGATTAGTGAAATATCTTACCTTAATGTGAAGCTTACCTGACCGGTTTGGCTGTGCAAAAAATTTTGAGGATTAAATTATGGGTAAACTTACCTGTTTTAAAGCATATGACATTAGAGGTGAACTTGGAGTTGATATTGATGTTGAAATCGCTTATCGGATTGGTAGGGCTGTTGCACAGCATTTTAATGCCAAGAGTGTGGTTATCGGAAGAGACGCGCGTGAGACCTCACCCGGATTTGCAGAAGCCGCATCGAAAGGGGTTATGGATGCTGATTCAAATGTACTGGATATCGGTCTGGCAGGGACAGAAGAGATGTACTGGGCAGTAACAGAATATGAGGCAGATGCTGGAATAATTGTAACGGCCTCTCATAATCCAATTAACTATAATGGGATGAAAATCGTAAAATCAGAGTCTAAGCCTCTTGATGATAACGGTGATTTTAAAGTTATTAAAAAATTAGCTGAAAGTAAAAATTGGAAAAAAACCCTAAAAAGGGGAACAATTTCTAATATTGCAAAGGATGCACGAAAAAAATATGTAAATATTGTTTTAAAGTTCATAAACTTGTCGAAGTTAAAACCACTAAAAATCGTTGTTAACTGTGGTAACGGTGCAGCAGGACCAACCTTCGATGCTATTGCTAATACTCTTGAAATAGAACGAGTGCCTTTTGAATTCATTAGAATTCATCATGAACCTGACTTTACTTTCCCAAATGGAATCCCAAATCCACTTCTTGTAGAAAATCGTCCAGCAACAGCGGAGGTTGTCGTTGCTGAAAATGCAGACTTAGGTATTGCATTCGATGGAGATTTTGATCGATGTTTCTTTTTTGACGAAAGAGGTGCATTTATTGGGGGTGAATACGTACTAAGCCTTCTTGCTTCAATTTTTCTTGAGAAGAACCCTGGTTCAAAAATCATTCATGATCCTAGAGTAATCTGGAATATACAGGATATTGTTGGTCGCAAAGGCGGTAAAGCTATACAGTCTAAAACAGGGCATGCTTTTATCAAGCAATCCATGAGACTTAGTAAGGCTATATATGGCGGTGAAATGTCAGCTCACCACTATTTCAGAGATTTTGCTTATTGTGATAGCGGAATGATTCCATGGCTACTAATTACAGAATTATTATCTACCTCTGGCATGTCACTAAGAAAGCTTGTTAAGTCACAATTTGACGCTTTTCCAAGTAGTGGAGAAAATAATTTTAAAGTTCAAAATGCAGATGTTGCAATAGAAAAAGTTCTTAAAAAATATTCGCCTAAGGCAATATCTATTGATGAAACTGACGGGGTAAGCCTTTCCTTTAAAGATTGGCGATTTAACCTTAGAAAATCAAACAATGAACCTCTTGTGCGTTTGAATATTGAGGCGAGAGGAAATAAAGTCGATATTCAAGAAAAACTTGAGAATATCAAAAGCATGTTTATCTGAAATTTTAAATTACACGTAACCCTTTTCAGAAAGATAGGATAAAATTATCTCTGAACATTCCTTAGCTGAAGCTTTTTCTGTATCAACAATTATTTCAGGGTGTTTTGGTTCTTCATATGGACTATCAATACCGGTAAAATTCTTTAATTGGCCTGACCGTGCTTTAGTATATAAACCCTTCACATCTCTTTTTTCAGCCTCTTTGAGGGATGCCTTAACATATATTTCAATGAACTCCCCTTCCACCAATGCCTTCCTCGCTGCGTCTCGCTCTGCTGCAAAGGGAGAGATAAATGATACAAGAGTAATAAGACCAGCCTCAGCCATCAGCTTACTTACTTCCATGATTCTTCTAATATTCTCAACCCTGTCATGGTCTGTAAAGCCTAAGTCTCTGCTGAGTCCATGGCGAATATTATCACCGTCAAGGAGCATGGTATGTCTCAGATTAGCATGTAATTTTTTTTCAACAATGTTGGCTATAGTTGATTTGCCTGCACCAGAGAGCCCTGTAAACCACAATACGCAAGGTACCTGTGATTTTATCTCTGAACGTGATTGCTTACTAATTTCAAGCTCCTGCCAGTGAATATTAGATGCTCTCCTAAGTGCGTATTCAATAAGTCCAGCACCGACTGTAGCATAAGTTTCTCTATCAATGAGAATAAAAGAGCCGGTAGTTCTATTTTCATTATATGGATCGAATGGAATATTTCGGTCAAGCGCGATATTACAAGAGCCTACATCGTTTAGTTCCAGTACATCTGCCGGAAGCCTCTCATAATTATTTACATTTACTTTATAGCGAGGCTTCGAAATAACTAAGTTAGCAAAACCACCCTCTATTTTCATAATGTATGAGCGACTGGGTATCATCTTCTGTTCATTCATCCAGATAATAGTTGCTCTGAATTGGTCAGATACTTCTGGTGGTTCTTTGGAATCTACAATCATATCACCACGAGAAGCATCCACGTTGTCTTTAAGAGTTACGAGTACTGAAGAACCCTCTGCAGATTTCTCTATTGGTCCCTCCATGGTGGTGATCTCTTTTATTGAAGTATTTATACCTGATGGCAATATTTTAACTTTCTGTCCTGGAAAAACTGACCCTGATGCCACTCGTCCTGCGTAACCTCTATAATCTAAATTAGGTCTTATGACATATTGAATAGGAAGGCGGAGAGCTCTATCACTAATTGGCTTAGTTTCAATGGTCTCAAGCCAAGCGATAAGCGTTGGGCCGTTATACCAAGGCGTTTTATCAGAAAGCTCGGTGATATTATCTCCCTTGAGGGCAGAGATTGGTATTGCCTTCACATGAGTGAAGAAGAGATGCTGTTTCTGAATTATATCAAAATCAGAGACGATCTTGTTAAATATATTCTCACTATAATCAACTAAATCTAATTTGTTTACAGCCAAAACAATCTGTTCCACACCAAACAATGATGCAAGAAAAGCATGACGTTTAGTCTGTTCTAATATACCCTTACGAGCATCAATAATTATGATAGCAAGAGAGGCCGTTGAGACACCCGTTGCCATATTACGAGTATAATGTTCATGACCAGGCGTATCAGCTACGATAAATTTCCTTTTATCCGTCGTAAAAAAACGATAAGCCACATCGATAGTAATGCCCTGCTCTCGTTCTGCTGTTAGACCATCAACCAGAAGGGCAAAGTCAATATTAGTACCTTGTGTTCCAAATTTAGATGAGTCCTTTTCTAAAGCAGCTAGATGATCATCAAAAATCATTTTAGATTCATAGAGGAGCCTTCCAATAAGTGTTGACTTTCCATCATCTACAGACCCGCAAGTTATAAAACGAAGTGTATCTTTTGAAGCCTGCCTTGAGATAAAAGCATTAATATCGGAATAGATAAGGTCTCTTTCTAGCATTAGAAATACCCTTCTTGTTTCTTCTTTTCCATAGAAGCACTGACATTACTGTCAATTAGGCGGCCCTGACGCTCTGAAGTGGTTGATAAAAGCATTTCTTTAATAATTTCCTGCAGTGTAGAAGCGTTAGAACGTATTGCCCCTGTCAAAGGGTAGCATCCAAGTGTTCTAAAGCGTACAGATTCCTGCTTGACTTCTTCTGGCTCTGCAATTGGAATACGGTCATCATCAACTAGGATAAGCAATCCATCTCTGTCTACAACGGGTCGTTCTTTCGCAAAATAAAGTTCAGGAATAGAAATTTTTTCAGATAGGATATATTGCCATACATCAAGCTCTGACCAATTAGATAAAGGAAAAACACGCATAGTTTCGCTTTCCTTCCTATGGGTATTATATAAAGACCAAATCTCAGGCCTTTGGTTTTTTGGATCCCAACGATGTCCGGCAGGTCTAAATGAGAATATGCGCTCTTTAGCTCTTGATTTTTCTTCGTCTCGCCTTGCACCAGCAAGGGCAATATCGAATTTATATTTATCAAGCGCCTGCTTCAAAGCTACTGTCTTCATGATATGAGTGTGCATTTCAGAACCATGATCAAACGGATTTATGCCACGGGCTATTCCATCAGGATTAGTGTATACAATTAAATCTAGTCCCAGTTCAGACATAATTTTGTCTCTAAACGCGATCATCTCCTTAAATTTCCATCCAGTATCAACATGTAAAAATTTAAAAGGAGGTTTAGCAGGATAAAAAGCTTTAAGGGCGAGATGAAGCATCACTGCACTATCTTTACCAACCGAATATAAAAAGACAGTGTTTTCAGCCTCTGCTGCGACTTCGCGAAAAATATGGATTGCTTCTGCTTCTAAATTAAAATTCGCCAATGTAATTAAACCAGAATATTATTTTCTAGAACATGTAGCAAAGTCTTATGAGAATAACGAGTGAAATCGAATATTAATTTAATTAGGAAACTTTTTTTCTCAGCGACAATTTATTTGATAACGTCAACAGAGGTAATAAAATTTGTCATGAAAGATTTACTATTTACCAATTAACTTCAGAAAGTTGATTAAACATTATGTTTAAAATGTGCGCATTTATTGTTTATTTTGTTAATGAACATATCCAGGAAGTATAACTTAATACCTAAATAATCCAGGGTTATATTAGAGTTTTTAAAACAAAGTAAGGGTTATTTGTAATCAATTAATGCATTCACGCGTTTTTTAGAAAGGAGATTATAATCCTAAAATTATCAATTCAAGAGAACTGTCTCGTTGATATTTAAATCTTTAGTTTTAATGTTCCAATCTGCTTTTTGTGAAGTTATTTCAATTAAAGAATGAAGAGATAAAAATGTATTAAGGGAAATTACACAATTTATGTTTTTATTATTTGATAGATAAAACACTAACTTTTGATTTCTGTCTATTAATTCAGTTTTAATATTCTTCACAAGAATAGGTTCTTCGCCTATTGGAAAATATTTTCCCTTTACAAATTCACTCATTGGCTTTGTTCCCTGATCTTTAATTTGTTTACTCTCTTTGTTGATAGGAACAGAGATTTTCTTGTCTTGAGCTGGGACAATTGGTTCTTCTCTTTCTTTTTTAATTATTTTTTTTAACTCGGCTGATTTTTCCAATTCAGATATGATATTCTTTGATTGCTCTGTGTGCCTAGGCATGGTTCCAAGAAAATCGGCTACACACCTTCTAGTGAGCCATAATCTGAACTCTTGCTCTTTTTTTGTATTGAAACAGAAAAGAACTCTATCTTGTATAACATCTATCGATGCTGAAAATTGGTTTATCATTTTTCTTTAAAAGCTGTTGTCATAGTTTTAGTAATTGGTGATGAGATATAGGATAGCACCGTTCTTTTTCCGGTAATGATGTCAATTTGCGCAGTCATACCCGGAATAATTTCGAGTATCTTTCCAGTTGTAGTTATATCAGATATCGGCTCTATTTGCGCAATATAATAAGATTCTCCATTTTCTTCTTCCACCGAGTCTGAGCCAACTATTTCTACTGTTCCTCCCAAACTTCCATAAATTGAAAAATCATAAGTTGATAACTTTACTGTAGCAGTTTGGCCTTTTTGCAAATAACCGATATCCATTGGGGATATTTTTGCCTCAAACTTAAGTTCACTTCCTAAAGGCACAATTTCCACAGCTGCTTCACCTGCTCTCAAAACTCCCCCAATTGTAGAAATAAGAACCCTATTTACAATTCCATCTGAGGGACTCTTAATAATACTTCTATCTGACTTGTCAGCTGCTACCGAAACAGCTTTTTCAAGTTTACTTAATTCTAGATTAGCCTCCGCCAGTTCTTGCAGAATTTCCGCATTATGCTCTTGAATAGCAATCGTCCTTCGGTCATTTATTTCCTGAATTGCTGCTCTTATGGTATTAACTTTAGCTGATGCTTCTGCAAATGATTTTTCTGCCCTCACAGCCTCTAAACTAGGCTCAAGGCCTTTAGCCACAAGAGTCAATATCACCTCTTTTTCTTTTTCCACGAGCGTTAGAGTTTTCTCTGCCCCTTCCAACTCGCTTTCTTTTTGCTTAATTTGAGAATTGAACGAGTCAAGTGTAGATTTCAATCTCGCCCTTCTAGCCTTAAGTAATAATAATTCGTTACTAATTTGGCTCTCCGCGATTTCTTTTAATTCTGAACTATATTTTGGCGCCTCACCTCTATATTCAGAGTCAAGTCTTCGAACTTTTATTAAGGCTTGAAGAAATTCTGATTTTTTGGCCTCATAACTAGCTTCTTGTTCCAAGGGCTCGAGTGAAATAAGTGGTTCACCGATAACAACAGTTTGCCCTGACTTGACATGAATTTTTTTTATAATTCCACCTTCAAAGTGCTGTATGGTTTGCAAATTCTCTGAGGAAATCACTTTCGCCTGCGCAGTTATTACCTTGTCAAACTCTGACATGCCTGCCCAAGAACCAAAACCTATGAGTGCCAAACAAATAATGGCTAAAAATCTTGCCCCAATTTTTGAACTTTTATGAGAGGGTCCAAAAAACACTGAAAAGATAAATATAACATAGCCAAGGATCTTAATTATCACCAAAAATGGAAATCTGACTATTTTCCAAAATAGTAAAACAATATTATTTACTAGTAAAAAGGGTATTCGGAGTGTTTCAAGAACTATGATCTTTAAAATTTTTCCAATAAAGCCAACTATTTCATATCCTTTAGTGAGAACATACCAAGCCCCTAACTTCAAATGACGTAGTAGTATTTTAAATAGTTCCATGTGGCTTTCATTTCATTTACTATGACAATTTATCCTGTTTGGGTATTTTTTTTCAAAAAATCAGGAGTTTCAACACCTTTAGTATTAGCTTTTGGCGCAATCCCAAATTGGGCTGCCGCTGCATTTTTTACTATCTCCGACGCTGCATTTTTGTCTGACTGTGCCCTCATAAATTGTTCTGTTGTGCCCATTCCAGCAACCTTTCCATTCTCCATTATTATAACTTTATCAACAAGGGATAATAACGAAGTACGATGCGTAATTACTAGCAACGTGCTCTCAAAAGTCTCTTGTTTGAACCTTTGAACGAATGTTTGCTCACTCCTTGCATCCATTGAACTTGTAGGCTCGTCAAGAATCAATATTGATGGTCTTCTTGCTAGAGCTCTTGCCAAAGCAATAGCTTGTCTTTGTCCACCGGATAGGGATTCTCCTCTTTCCTTCAAAACTAGCTTATAACCATCCTGATGTCGGTTTGCAAAATTGGAAACACCAGCAAGTTCACCAGCCCACAGAACCGTTTCAGGGTCTGTATTAATTGAACCTAAAGAAATATTCTCTTCTATTGTTGTTGACATCAACCATGTATCCTGTGCAGAAAAGCCTATATTTTCACGCAACTCTGATGGTGCAATTTGTCTAATGTCTATGCCATCTACCAATATCATTCCTGAATCAGCTTCATAAAGTCCGGCAATTAAACGACCAATTGTCGTTTTACCAGACCCTACATGGCCCAATATAGCAACTCTTTCACCTGCTTTAATATTAAATGAAACGTTATCCAATACTGGTTCCTGCTGGTCCGGATAAGTGAATGTTACATCTTTAAATTCAACAGTTCCTTTCAAATCTTTTCGTGGCAAGAAATAGTACTCTTCTGGGTGCTCAATGGGCTGTTTCATTAAATCTGCCAAAGCTTGATATGAAACACCTATTTGATTTAGTCGCACTAGTAATTGTGATAATTGTGCAAACGGGGCCAAAGCTTTCCCTGACAAAATCGTACATGCAATTATAGCTCCAAAACCAAATTGTCCTTCAGAAACTAATATTGCCCCAAGTGCAACTACAGACATTTGAACTAATTGCTGAACAGTTTGGGCAACATTAGTAGAAAAATGGGAACCATCTTTTGTTTGTTCCGATATTTCAGCTTGTCTTTCTAAGACCATTCTTAGTCTTCGTCTCATGAAGCCACCGGCACCGAGTAACTTTAAAGTTTCTAGTCCAGTCAATGATTCTACTAAAACAGAATGCTTTGTTTGACCATCCTCGAACGCACTCTTGGCAAGAGCCTTCATTTTTGGTTGGACGTACATTGTGACAAAGACCAAAACAACTATTCCTGCAAAAACTGGAACAACCATCCAGCCGCCTACTAGCCAAATAGTCAAAAGAAAAATTGTCGCGAACGGGACATCTATTAGAGAAGTTAAGGTTGCAGATGCAAAAAATTCTCTAATATGCTCGAATTCCTTTAGAGTGTTGGCAAGCGAACCTACGGTACCCTGCCTTGATTTATATTGAATGTCCATTACTTGGGCAAAAAGTCGGTCAGCCAGTGTGAGATCTGAGCTCACTCCTGCAACGCTAAGATATCTATTGCGAATATTTTTCACTATATAATCGACAAGCATTAATAGTACCAAGCCCGATACTAAAACAAGCAGTGAATTCATTGCGTTTGAAGGTATGATTCTGTTGTATACAATCATTGAAAATAGTGAAACGCCAAGGGCAAAAATATTTGTTAACAATGATGCAAGGCCGGATTGAACGTAAAGGGCCCTATTAGTCCATATGGTCGACCAAAACCAATGTTTTTCGATGCCTGGCAAGACAGCAAGCTGGTCAGTATATTGTTTATGACATTTAAAGAATTGCCATTCATTATAGCTTGTGTCAAAGAATTCACTTAAATTTACAGCCTCATTTTCAAAATTTTTATCCGTGCACTTTCCGTTAAGCTTTTGTGTATTATCGTCGAAAGATAGTACCCAAGCACACTGCTCCCCAAGGGCTAAAAATACATTTCTTTTAAAATTAATTTGGTTTAAAGAGCGCTTAACATCAATCCAATTAAGTTGCTTAACATCAATTTTTTTCCTATTTAAGATTGAGGTTAAGTCCTCATAACTCCAAGAATCTAAATTGGCAACTTCAAGTGCTCTGAACTCCGCAGCTGTTACCGATTGTGAAATCGAAGAAGTAACAACTGAGCCAAGTTCAGCGAGTGAATAGTTATACTTTTTTTGTTCATTATTAAAAGTATTCATTTTCAATCTGCTCGAAAAGTTTGTGCGTTGCATGAAGTAATTTATATTTTGCTAACGCCCTGTCAATTATTCCGTTTATTAATTCTGTGCCGGCAGTAAATAATTCCTCTTGTGACGACAAAACTTCAAATAAGCTAACTCTACTAAAAGCATATAACTCTTTTGTTATAGAATAAGTCTCTTTTGCTCCTTTTAACACCAACATTTGAGCATCAACAGCAGACACTGCACCCTCATACGCGGCAAAGTTTTCCCTTATTTCTTTTGCCAATCTTATTCTAAGTTTATTTAAATTTAACTCACTTTGAAAGACAGCTAGTTGTGCTTTTTCTAATTTTAATGCATCGTTACCCCCATTATATAGGTCCCGAGTGAATTCTAATCCGATAGATACGTCATCGTTAAAATTAGAACTCCCTGGGCTCTTTGAGTAAGATAAGTCTCCCTGAGCCGATAATCTTCCTTTATTTTCAGACTTTACTGCCTCAAGATTAAATTTAGCACTCTCTACCTGAAGAAGAGCACTTCCTATTTCGGGATGCCCAGATAAATATGCATCAAGCTCAAATTCAACCAACGATTCTACAGATAGTTCTTTGGGTAGTACATAGGGTTCCGCCTCTTCGTTAAAGTATTGGCGATAAACAGCTTGGGATCTTTTGAGGTCTTGCAAGGAGCTGGCGAGAAGATTTAATGCGCCAGCGACTCTTGATTCGGCCCTAACGACGTCAGCTGAACTACTTGCGCCAAGTTGGTTTCTTTCTCTTATGAAATTTACAAAGGTTTTTCGTGATTGTAAGTTTTCTCTCGCGAGTCTCGATTGTAGAAGACTTCTCTGTACCTCATAAAAGGCTGAGATGATTTCCAAGAATATCTGGCTTTTTGTAGCATCAATCTGTTTTTGCGTTGAACTTATCTCCATATTAGTTGCAAAAATACGGTTTTCTGTTGCACCAAAATCATACAATAACTGACTGGCTTGTATTCCGGGCTGTATAAACTGCCCAGTTGTTCGAATCTGCCCTCCCGAACTTGTTGTAGACTGAAATGTGCGTTGACCAACACTACCATTTGCTTTGATTTGAGGTTGATAGGATGCTAGGAGCTCGCTTTTTCTATTTTCTAACACTCTTATATTGGATTGAGCTTCTAAGAAAACAGGTGTGTTTGTAGCCGCCATGTTGACTTTTTCAATTACGGGCAAAATATCTAATTTTACCGTTGGATCTCGTTCACCAAACACTAAGTCGTCAAGAAGTTTAACTAAGTCTCTTCCTATTGCCTCTATAGTATCTAAAGTAGCGTCGTTCTCGGATGATTGGGCGTAAGCTACTGTATTTGTTGATGTTAACAACAACAAATATATTATAGTCCACACATATTTTTTAAATTTCCAATTTTTCATCGGTTGGCTTTAAGTTTTTAAGATGCTTCAACTTTATCAAAATCTGCCATTCTCAATGCAAAATTTGTATCAAATTCTCTCGCAAAAGATAAATCAAAATATATAGTAAGACTATCTGAATTATCATTTGTTACGGTTGCTGTTTGCAAATTAGTCTCATTATTAACATCTGACAACTCTATATCGCTATTGTCATATCCTACCAATAAAACTCTGTCGCCCTCTTCTCTATTAAAATCTTCAACTTTTACTTGTCTGTAAATGGAATTTAAATTCTCCTCTATCTCTCTTGGATTTATCATAGTGAATAAATCTATTCCTGCGCCACCAGATAATTCGTCAATCTCGGAGTATGCCTCACCTTTTGAGATTAATATATCGTTACCAACACCACCAATCAATCTATCTGAGCCCCCATCTCCACCGTATAAAACACTATTTTCGTCAAGAGCTACTAAAACATCATTACCCTCTGAGCCAGATAAACCTTTATATTCGGAATTAAGCGCATCCCCAAAACCGTCTATGAGGTTTTTAGATGAAACTGCATCTGTATAAATTAGAGCTTCCTGAAATTTTGAGTCTGCTATAACTCCTAATGCATGTGATATATCGTCAGAATTTGTTGCGGATGAAAAATTTAGGGTATCACCAAAAAAATCGTTACGTTCCTGCAGATCACTGATTATGCTGAGTGCATCAAAATCAAATCCAAATTCAGATTGTTCTGGATTTATAGTTCCTAAATCAAGTGTATCGTTGAATTCTATCGAATTAGTTAAAAGATTTTGTACATCCTCGAGAGTATCATAGCTATTTTTCAGACCTGAAAGCACGACTGAAGCAGTAAGCAGACCTTCGGAGGTAGTCTTTGTAACTTCAACTACCCAGTTTTGATTATTTCCTTCGGCTGAATTTATTTTCAATTCAGGAGGTAGGCTTCCATCATTCTGGTGGCTAATGTTAAATCCAGTAAAAACCAGTTTATCGCCTAATTTAAAGTCCAAAACGGTGTCTTGGCCTTCATTTTTGTTGATAATAAAAGTATTTAATCCTTCAGCACCAGCTAACAGATCAGCGCCTTCACCACCCTCAATAATATCATCTCCTGCGCCTCCAACCAAATGATCATCACCTTCGTTTCCTCTCAGAACTAGAGACTTATTATTAAACTCGCTACCAACAATTGTATCATTACCCTTACCACCAACTATATTTTCAAAATTATCTAATTGCCTTATGAGATCAGTCGACTCTATGTTTTCAGAATTATTAGTAACCAGAAATGTATTCATATTCATATCCAAGAAAAGGCTCTCGCTCTCATCAAATTCGTTAAACGAAATTGAATCTCTCCCCTCTCCGCCTGACAGGCTTCCGCCTGTTTGTGTTGATACGATTACAGTGTCATTTCCGCTTCCAAGATCAAGCCCCTCATCTTCTGATATAATAACATCGTTATTAACAGATGACTGGTTTCCAAAGTTTAACTTTAATTCCACAAGTCTTGAAAAAACAAATCTGGTATCCATTCCATTTGAGGTATTTCCATCTGAAGTTCCTACTCTCACCAGAAAATCTAGATTATTTTTTCCATCGATGATGTCCTCCGGAACTTTTACAACTGCATTAAGAAATTGGTCACTTGTTAATTGAACAGAGGTCATATTTTCGTGCTGAGGATGAGTTCGCAAATTATTTGCGCTTATAATGTTTTCACCAACCTGAATTTCAACTCCTTCCGGTAAATCAACTATCTGAATGATGTGGCTTTCATTTAGGCTTGGAACTCTTACTAAATCGTCAAGTTTAATCCCATTGACCTTTAAAAAATCCTCTGATAATTCACTAGCTTTTATATCATTAGAAAGTCCAGTTAAAGGTTCAGGAGGGATCGTACTCAAAATACTAATTGACTTTACTTCGGTAGTTGCAATATTTGTGGCGTCTCCGTCAGCACCAATTAGCTGTAATAAAACATTTTTGGAACCATAACCTGATTCAACTTTTGGAATTATAAGGGATGTGTTTTCAGCTTCTAAGCGTGCAAAACTGGAGTCTTCACCAGGGATTAAAATTTCATATGTCCCTGGCGCACCTGCAACCTCCTGAGTACTATAGATTACCTGTCCCATACCAACGCCAGTAATAATTTGTGTATTTTCTGTAATTGCGTCACCGGATATTTTAGCAAATACTTCCTCAGAACTATCCAAACTTGAAAATTCTTTGATATCTAACTTGATTTCCAAATTAGTTTCTAAATCAATACGCCCATCATTAATTATTGGTTCATTTAATATACTGCCTGTTTGTGAGTCAAAAAGTTCAAACATTTGTGTATTTGAAACTTGCTCGGACGATATTGTACCATCTATTCCAACAACCAAATCATCAGCAACCGCATTTATGGTTATTGGAATAATTGCTTGCTGTGTGATTAAATCTCCAGAAAGAGTGTCGTCCTCATCATTTGATACCCCTACAGTTTGAACCGAAATACTCAAATTAGTTAAACCATTAAAGTTCGCTATTGGTTTGATGCTAATCTCGGATAAGTTATTCAGATCTTCCCCGGTAAGCGTTAAGTTATTTCCAATAGATATAAATTCTGAGCTGTCAGGCAACAGAATTTGGAAGTTTTCATTTTGCTCGATATTTATTTGAACAAGCTGCTCAGAAGCGTCTATTTTTTGGAACAAAGAATTGTTAACATCATTGGAGTCAAAGAATGTAAACGTTGTGTCTTCGTCTATTTCTTTTGAATTAGAAAAAATAACGCCATCCGTAACAGGTTGAATTGTCATTAACGCGCTGATATCAGCCGTTTTAGATAAGTTAGCGCCATCAACAGTATAATCCACTTGAGCTGACACCGTCAGATTTTGAATTCCTACTGTATTTTTTTCTTCTACTGTTGCAAGCGAACCTGCCTCAATAACAAGCCCTTGCGAAAGCTTGTTAGCGGATAATTGAAAGCCTCCTCCAATTTCCTGCGCCAATTCACCAGATGGTGTCCTTACGATAAACCCAGAAGGCAAACCGCTTATATTTACTAACGCCTCACGTGGATTTAATTGATCCCCCAAAGCTATGGATAAGTCTAAAAATCCGGAACCACCCTCAAGTGCTTGAAATGAAATGGGATCATTTAGTATATCCCCCTCAGAATTTACAAAAATTGGCTCAAAAAGGGCTGAACTTGCTATATTTACCGTTCTTATCTGCTCCGAAGATACCTGTAGATCATCCTCAGTTGATGCGCCAACGGAAAAAACAAAATTACCTTGGTCAGTGCTAGTTTTAAAGCCATATCCATTTAAGTCAGCTAGTCCAATCTGACTGAGTAATAACTCGCCATCACCGGATAAAATTTCGTTTCCATTTGGGTCAAAAAACTTGGTTCCCTGAGGCAAATCAAAAAATCTCAGATTAACTACTTCGTCCTGGTCAAGAGTGTCTAAACTCTTAACAATAGAAGAAAATTCAATTAAGTCTCCAGCTTGAGTTGTTACTCCTGAAGTTAAAAAACCTTCTTCAATAAATCCATCAGCAACAGGTGTTACAGTAATGTCAAAGCTATCTGATTGTGCGTCAGCTCTTTTACTCGTATCTAATTTTTCTACAGATGTAGCTTCGCTATAAACAGTAATATCTCCATCAAAATATTCTGGAGTTGTTATACTAGCTCTCATCGAATAAATTGATGTCTCGGCGTCAAACTCTAGAAGTGACTTTGGTATCACTGTTTTATAAACGCCAGCCTGATTTTGGCTAATATTTGCTTCCACTGAAAGTGGAAACTCTATCCCTTCCGAGGAAACGAATGTAGGAGCAGCCTGAAGTGGTGAAGCAACAGACCCAGCAATATATATAGTGATCGCAGAAATTTCTTCAGAGCCATCTTTATCTACCAACTCTGATTGAAATAAAGCTTCAAATACAGGTGATGTTTCAGATACCCCATTCTCTAGTATATTTGAAGCTATCACTGTTGAGACTACCGGGCTTTGAGCAGTTGGATTTATTATAAAATTAAATGGAATATCCTCTATGGAATTAGCATCATTTGCGTGGGCCACGTCACCATCAGTTGTAAATGCAGATAATTTAAATCCGTATGTACCTGACGAATAAGCTGGCGCAATTGCTACTAAATCTCCAGTCTGTATTTCACCAGAAATTTCGAAGTTTCCATCTGCATTTTTTGATACCTCTGACCCTTTGTACAAAAGAGAAATAAGTTCAGATGGATTATCATCATTTGGTTTGATAATAAGGTTTGGTATTTCTCCTAAATCATTTGTAGATAATTCTATACCATCAAGAGTAATGCTTAGGTTAGTTTCACTCTCATCTGTTTCGGATGAAGTTTGTGGAACAAGAAAGTCTGGGCGGTCAGCAACTGCCGCTATGTCTAGGGAAAGGTCTCTTTGGATTGTAACTTCTTTTGGTTGCAACCCCTCTGAATAAACGACTGTAGCCCTAACTTCTAATTCAAGCTCACCTGAAAAATTATCTCTTAGAAAAATATCAAATTTTTCTTTTCCAGATGGTTTTTCTACACTTCTTGCTAGAGGGTCCCAGAGTGTTAGCCACGTATCTTTTGGCTCAGCTTCAAGCCTAGCCCCTTCTGATAAATTAAAATAAGTACCTACATTTTTTGCCTGAATTGTGAGAAGAACTTTTGCGCCCTGAGAGATGGCTGTCCAAGCGCTCTCTCCAAATGCGTCTTCCCAGCTATTTTGCTCTGTATCCTGAAGAATTGAGCCTATATCAAAACCATCATCTGCATCTTCAAAATAAATCGATTGGTCAGACAATCGCAACTCAGGCAATGATTCAGCCTGTTTCTGAGAGGCAGGCGGAGATATTGGTAAAAAAATGTCAGCAGCGAGTGCATTATTAAGCGAGTTTGGAACTTCAGAAGATAAGCCATTTTCTAAAAGGAGAGTGTAACTACCACTGATTGAACCTGGATCTAGCTGAGAGGCTGCGATTACCGTCCCACTTGAAGTAAGTATTGTGTTATCGTTAAAGGTGGATAGATCTATGCTAAAATCCTCTGAAAGATAAGCAAGCTCTGAATAAGTCGCCAATCCATCACCATCGTCAAACCACAAATAAGGTACCTTTCCGGTACTGGGTTCTATAATCTGAGAGTTTACCAATTCAGATTTTGTTAATATCATGTTGCCGTCTGAGTTCGCATCCACTGCTATTAAATCAGATAACGCATCTGTTGTTGTCGGTGATACAAGGTATTCAGTTATAAGATTACTTCCGGTGAGTTCTCCATTACCAGTCAAGCTTGGAAAATTAGCGCTTTCTTCAGGTAACAGAACAAGAAATGCGTCATCATCTCCTGTTAACCATCCGATATTATCTATGACACCATCACTATTGATATCAAACGAAACCCCAGGGTCCTGTGAGACAAATTCCAGACCGTTACCTTGGATATCAATTACGATTGGGTCAGCAGCATCGGCAGGTACTGTTGAACCGAAGGGAGCGCCCGCTAAATCTATACTTTTTGAAACTGCTGACGATTTTGCGTTTGTTAAACCAAGACTATCTACTGAAAACGCAGTAAACTCCATATCTGCGTCACTAGCAGAATGACTATACGTGGCTGGTAAACCAATGCGAAGATCATATGGGTTACCAGTATTTTCATTAATAACGTCATTATAACTAAACACCCACACACCTGAAACTTCAGCAGGCGCTCCTATATCTTCATATTGGCCAGTGTCTGATAGATAGCGATAGAATTTTGTTTGTGTTCCGGCGACCGAAGGAACGCCAGTAGCAAGAATTGTAACTACATCTGTTGCTTGTTTATCAGTGATATTAAGCTGAAATTCCGCATAGTATTGTGTTGACACCTCAGATATTGTTTCAGAACCATAGGAAATGTTTGACAAATTAAGAGTAGGTGATTTTGCAGGCTGTAAAAATTCTACTTCAATATCCGCAGAAGTAATTGCAAACAAATTTGTCTCATCAGATGTAATAATGTTATTTACTTGATTAGAAATTTCTGTAAACGAAGTTCCAGTAATATCAGAGGACTCAACTGAAATCGCCTCAATTGTAAAATTATCATTATACCCACCGTTACCAGCGGGCATTGTAACCTGTAGAGATACTAAATCGCTTGCCTTTAGCAAGATATAGCTAGAATCGGTGGATGAAAGGAAATCTGTTCCACTAAAACTGAACTTTGAGATATCGGCATTTTGAGGGGTTATACGCACCCATAAAGCTTCGGACCCGTCCGTGTCAACGAGGGCAGCTGACGCCGGTATCTTAATAATTGATTTTGATTGAAGTTCCGCAGATAAATTGTCATCCACTAAACCTCGCACCCTAGAATCTACCGATAGGTAGGGAGAGTCTGCCACAGCATTAATCGCGATATTTACAGAATGGTTTCCTGCCAGTTCAGAGGTCTTAGAGGTTCCAAGCTCTCTTGAAAATGCCGCAACCTGAATAGAGTTAGCATCTAAATGTTTGTCTGCAAGGGTTACTATTTGCGCTCTAGATGCTTCAACAGAAGAAAGCTCTATTGTGTCGCCAACTATAGTACCAATAGTTGGTGCTAGCGGTATGGCAACCTTTAATTCTCCTCCGGTAAGATTATTGCCATTTATATCTTTTAAAGCCTCACCATCTATTAGTCGCGTGCCAGAAGGAAGGCCAGATACCACGTAAATAATTTCTTCAGACGAATCTGCTGAAGTAGCTCTAGATATGTCATTATTGAAAAATAGCGGTTTTATAGCTATACCGTTATCTTCATCCGTTGAGACCGATGTATTTGGTAAATTAAATGTTACAACATCGGCAACTGGCTCAAACTTTATTATCATTGGCCCTTTGGTAACTGACGCAATCTCTTGAGAAGAACCGTCCTGATTTGTAACTTTTGCAATTATCTCTGCATTTGCAGTTACCTGACCCTTAAAATGACTAACTGGATGCAACACTTTAAGGGGGTCTAATACGTTCAATGGATCATTTGATATAATTGTATATGTTATAAACCTCTGACCAGTGTCAGATTGAATTCCAGTATTAATTGAAACATTCTCATCGTTGAGTTCTACAAACGCACCGTTGACTTCAGTTCCAATTTTTGGAAGATCGTTATCGGTTGTTGCCGCCGGTTCTGTAAGTGTTATTCGAGCCTCTATCGTAGCACCAGACTCAATAGAGGTTATATCAAGTCCTCCAAGTGCTGCTGATATATCTTCGTCACTTATTGTGATTGCCTGAGACGCAACATTTAATCCATAAGCACCACCAATGTCTAGGGATAAATTAATTTCGGGTCCAGCCGCCTTATCGCTTCCATCTTGTCCAACAACTATCGCACTTACGCCCTCAAAAAGGCCAAAGGAACTATCTATTAATGCCTCAGATGCTTTAAACTGAATGCTGAGTTCTTTTCCTATTTCAGCCTCTTCAACTACAACTCTTCCGAATAATGCAGTTTTTTCAATTCCATTCACTAATATTGAAAGACCATTGGGTATACCAAAAAATTCTATGGAGTGTGTTTCAGAAGGGTCACCCCCCTCAAGCTTCAACTTAGTTGTTTGAAACTCTGTTGGCTCCCCGCTAACGACCGGTATGATACTACCTTCGAGATCACTCTCAATTTCACCAAGAATTAGCTTGGCTATAGATTGTTCATCAGCGCTCTCAGCCACTGGGTTTACGGTTATGGTGCTCACCTCACTAGAAGACCTTGAGGAAAAAGCTTCAAAGGAACCTATTAAGTCAAA